>JACPIH010000021.1 GCA_016188155.1 Candidatus Woesearchaeota archaeon
GCAAAGCACTTCCTCTGGGAAACCTTTGCTTCCCATTACGTTGAGCTGGTGAAGAACAGGGCCTACAACACTGACGGCAGGTTCAGCGAAGAGGAGCAGAAAGCCGCTGTTGCAACCCTCTACTACTGCCTGGAGAGGCTGCTGCTTGTCCTGGCGCCAGTAGTGCCGATGATAACTTACAGGCTTTACAGCGACCTTTACGGCAAGGATGTCCACTTCGAGGAATTCCCTGCTGCCGAGGACTATGAGCTGCCGGGCTTCACCGGCGCAGAGCTTGAGGACCTCAACAGGGCAATCTGGAAGCAGCACACGGAAAAAGGGCTCTCACTGAAGACCGAGGTTAAGGAAGCTGTAATTCCTGAGAAGTTCAGGCCTGTTGAGAAGGACTTGAAAGCCGCGCACAACATCGTTAAGGTTTCTTACGGGAAGGAGCTGAAGCTGGTTTTTTAGGAGCGGTGGCTGGCAAATATTTCCATGCTTCTTCGTCTTCTTTGCTAAGCCAATCCTTTGCTAAAGCTTTCTCGCTTGCAATAGCGGTAAATAAAGATTCATCAAAACGTTTTGATTCCTTGGCTCGTTTAATTGTGCTTCACCTTTTTCTCTTCTTCCCAACGCCAAGCAGCGTTGCCGGCGACCCCAGAAGGAGCACTGTCGAGCCAGACTTGACTTTAGTGTTTAAGGGAACATTGATGTCAAAGCCGGCCCTGTGCTTTATGCCAACAACCACAGCGCCATAATTCTGAAGTATCTGCGCCTTGCTCAGGCCTGAGAGGGAGCTTTTTTTATTAACGCTGACCTCTTTCATGATGAGGTTTTCCTGGCCTGAAGCGCCGAAAAAGCCGGTAAGGGTTTCCTCACTGTCCTCTATTGGAGGGTTAAAGAATCTGGCAACTGCCGCGACTACAATGCCAACTGAAGCGAGCAGGAGGGCTGCGGTGAAAAGCTTGCCCGGCTGGCTTAGATTTCCGGGAATGCCCGTAGTCGTCATAACAGCGGCTGTTGAAAGAAGCGCGTCAGCAAACTGCTGCTTTTCAATGAACGTGTATCCTGCTATCCCAAGCGCGAGCACAGCCAAAAGTGCACCCAAAACCTTCCTCAAAATAAAACACCCCTTTTTCCCCAAGTCGCTGCGGCGACTGGGCCCAATCGAGCACTCTCGATTTGGGTTTCCTGCCTCTGCTACGCCATGATGAAAGGGGGTTTATTAATGTTTTTGTTTGTCAGCTGACTTTCTTCCACCTGACGCCTTCAGGCGTGTCATCAAGCTGGATGCCCAATTCCCTCAGCTTCGCCCTTACCTTATCGGCTTCTGCAAATTTCTTTTCCTTCCTGAGATTCTCGCGCTCCTCAATAAGCTTCGTTAACTCCGTCGGCAGCTCTTCTTCGGCTGCAAAGTTCATCACGCCCAGGACAGTATCAACATTTTTCAGAAAATCGATAGCCGCTACTGCTGATTTTTTATCTATAGTGCTGTTGTCGATGTGGTTGTTCATTGACTTAACAAAGTCGAAAACCGCAGCCAAAGCTTCGCTTATGTTAAGGTCGTCGTCCATCGCTTTTTTAAATGCTGCTTCTGCAGCTGCAATTTCTTTTTTGATTAAAACGCTCTTCTCTCCATCCTTAACGTCCTGGAGCTTTCTTACGAGCTCATTAAGGCGGCCAATCGATGCCTTTGCAGCATCAATCCCTTCAAAAGTGAAGTTCAATTGCTGCCGGTAGTGCGTTGACAGCAGCAGGTATCTTATTGCGACAGCAGGGTGTCCTTTCGCCAAAACATCCCTTAAAGTGTAGAAGTTGCCAAGTGACTTAGACATCTTCTGGCCGTTGACGAGCAGCCACTCGTTGTGAAGCCAATATTTGACGAATGGCTTGCCTGTCCAGCCCTCTGACTGCGCAATTTCGTTTTGGTTGTGCGGAAATATGAGGTCAATGCCGCCGCAGTGGATGTCAAACGTCTTGCCTAAATATTTCATTGACATGGCAGAGCATTCGACATGCCAGCCTGGCCTGCCGCGACCAATGCTTGTTTCCCAAAAGACGTTGCCGTCAGCTTTGTCATAGGCCTTCCACAAGGCAAAATCCTGGCAGTCCTCCTTGCTGTACTCGTCCTTTTTAACGCGGCCTGAAGCTCCTGCCTTGAGCTTGCTTGTGTCAATGTTTGCCAGCTTTCCGTAATCCTTGAACTTGCCTATGTCATAGTAGATGGAGCCATCATCGCCCTTGTAGGCAATTCCCTTCCTCATCAGGGCTTTTGTTATAGCAACCATTTCCTTGATGTGGTTTGTGGCCTTGGGATACTTGTCTGCTGGGAGGATGTTGAGGGTTTTGATGTCCTCAAAGAACGCCTTCTCATACCTTGTTGTGAATTCCTTCAGGCTGATGCCTTCCTTTTGGCTGTCGCGGATTGTCTTGTCATCGACATCAGTGATGTTCATTATGTGCTTTACCTTGTACCCCTTGTAAAGAAGGTAGCGCTTCAGCAAGTCAACGAAAATGTAAGCCCTGTAGTTGCCGATGTGCGGGTAGTTGTACAAAGTTGGGCCGCAGCTATACAAGCCGACAGTCTTGCCTTTAAGCGGCTTAAAGGGCTCATTTTTCCTTGTGAGCGTGTTGTGAAAGGTGAGCATGTGGTAAAGTGCTGGCGGAGGGCTTTTAAAGTTTTGCTGTCAAAGCTGATAACTTGGGAATAGCAACAAATAAAAAGCAAACAGGATTCCCTGATATGAGAACATGGCAAGTCTTATTTATGTTACACAGGGCAATAGTTCTCTTTTTGTTAGGCGTTACCCTTTGTGGTATGTTGGTCTCTTGCCACCTGGTGAAACAGTACTTACAGCCATAATAAGGCAGCATGGCGAACCAACTCCTGAGCTGGGGAAGCGGACGAAACTTAAATGGCACAAACCTCGAAGAGTTAGAAACCTTGAAGTTATTGTTGCAGAGAATTCTCAGTTCGAGATGCATAGGCCTAGACAATCAGGTTCTGATGATTCTGATGCCCTTTACTTTGGTAAAAATGATAAGCTAGGCATACTGCTACAGTACCTGGGCCGTGATGCTTGGCGCACTAACGATGCAGTAGCTCACACTTCTATCCATCATCATGAAATAAGCAGTGAAACATATTATCTGCTGGATGGTGCAGCTTCAGTTTTGTGGCATGATGTTGAAAGAGGGAATAGGAGACTAGTTTCACCAACAGAACTAGGAAACCAAGTCGGCGGATATTTAAGAGGGTTTACTGTACGACCTTACGTGCAGCATCCTGTTGTGGCATGCAACAGCAAACATTCAGTCATGCTTCTAGTTACAGACCCTCCCAACAACACAAGAGACGACCATCACCCAGATGGTCTCTTCCGAAAGTTGTTACCACCAGAAGTTATTGCTTTTTACACACAAAGAACGCGTGGTCCTTCTGCAACGGGCTAAGGAGGCGGTAGTCAATAACAGCGAATTTCTTTTCCAGCTCCTTTTTGGCTGCAAGAAATATCCCTTGTGGCTGCTGCAGCACGTCTATGCTCCTTGCCTTTAATGCGAGCAGGCCATAGCCGCCAGGCTTAAGGAAAAGGCTGCAGTTTTTGGTAAAGATTTCAATCTGGTTCTTCTGTGCAACGTCCTGGTAGACTATGTCGACAGAGCCAACGAGGTTGTAGTACGACTCCGGGTGGTTTGCGTCAGCCAGAATAGGGAAGATGTTTTTCCGTTTCTCAGAAACGAAGACTAAATCTCTGACTACCCTTGGTGCAAAATCAACTGCGAAAACAACGCCTTCTGGCGCTATGTCTGAAATGAATGAAGGCGTGTAGCCGTGGGCAGCACCGAGGTAGAGCACTCTTGAATTCTTGCCTATTGGCAGCTGAGGCAGGCCTTTGACAATTGCAGCTGCCAGCTTGCTGCGCATAGGGCTCCAGCTTCTGTATTCACTGCCGTCAACTGTGAGAAGCTCTTCGTCAAACAGCTGCTGCTTAGGAATGCCGTTTAGCGTGTACAGTCTCCTGTCCTCTTCAAAAACGCCCTCGAAGATTTGCCTCATTTTTTCCTTCCAGCTACAGCAGTAGCTTGTGATGTTGCCCTTTCCTGCAGCCGCTTCTTCAAGTCTGAGAGGAGGGAATCACCAACGAATTTGCCCTTGAAGTAGTCAACCCTTGCGGCTATGGATACCTTGTCTGCCAGCAGCTTTGCTATCCTGCCTTGCTGCTGTTTAGGGGCTGATGTTACCAATGGGTGGCCCTGCAGTATGCCTGCCTTTGGTGGTTTTTGCTTCTTGTCTTTCAGGTGCCTGAACAATTCACGTTCAGCGCCCAAAAGCTGAATAGTTGAGGAAGGCAGCATAGCCAGCCTTTGGAGGGAGCCTGCCTGAGTGATAAGCTCTGCGCCCGTTGATGAGCCAGCAACAGCTGCAATGTTAAGGCAGTGCCGCTTCATTACTGATTCAAGGTATTTCACCAGGGAGTCACGGCTGTCGTACAAGCCCTTTACTGTTGCTGCAAACGCGAGAATCCTGTCAACGTCACCCTTGCTGATGGCGGCGCCCATGCTGTCCTTCTCAAGAATTTTCAGCTTCCTAAGCAATTCTGCCTTGCTGCTGGCAAGGATTTCGCTGACAAACTCCTCATGATTCTGGGTTGCTGCTGAGAACTCAGGGCAGTAAAGCTCATACCACTCCCTAACACATTTTATCAACAGGCTTATGGCCTTATTTATTCCCCCAATGGAAGAAGATGCCTGAATTATCAGGTTGTCATCGCTTACAGACCCCGAAACAGCTTTTTTCGTGAAGCTGATTACAATGTCACGCAGCTTTTTGAGCTCGTCCTCCGCGGCTGAAGATGCAGACGCAAGCTTTTTGGCATCCTGTGAGAATGAGACGCCAGGCATTTTATCCTCCTTGAAGCCGAGAACGACAACAGCTTTTCCATCTGCAACGGCTTTTTTAACAGCAGATGCTTCTTCCGGAAGCCACTCGTTCCTTGTAAGCGCTGTAATCGCAGTTTCAGGATTGGCAACCTTTATTTTCTGAAGCAGCTTAATGTTGGCGTCAAACAGGAGAACCGCAGTTGGAACAGAGTAGAGAAATACGGCTTCTTTAGGCGCTTCAGCCTTTTCTAAGGGCGCTTTCGCATGCTGCACTATACGGGAGTTTTCCATTACCGGAAGGCGAGTTGGCGAAGGTTAATAAATGTTTGCAACCTCCACGCCATGAAATGACACGGATTTCACGCTACAACAGGCAAGAACTACTTTCTTTTATTGGAAAGGAAGGGCAGACGCGGCTAAGCAGAAACACAGTAGTCGTTGTTGGGATGGGCGCCCTGGGCACAGTTGCAACCGAGATTCTCGCACGAAGCGGAGTGGGCAAACTCGTTGTTGTTGACCGCGATGTTGTCGAACTGACTGACCTGCAGCGGCAGCTGTTGTATGACGAGGGCGATGTGGGAAAGCCCAAGGCTCTGGTTGCTGCCGAGAAATTGAAAAAAATAAATTCTGAAATAAAAATTATGGCTGCTGCTGCGGATATTGACTACAAAAATATTGCAAAGCTCATTGGGACGCCTGAAGTTGTTTTGGACTGCACCGACAACCTTGAAACGCGCTTCCTAATTAATGAATACTGCCTCAAGAACAAGCTGCTCTGGATTCATGCCGCAGCAATAAGGGAAACTGCGCAACTGATGGTATTTGATTTCAGGAAAGGCAGCAGCAATCTGCCTTGTTTTGCGTGCGTATTCGGAGCTTCATCAGCTGCTGAAACTTGCGATACTGTTGGGGTTTTTGTGGCTGCGACAACAACAATTGCGGCAATGCAGGCAACAGAGGCCTTGAAAATATTGCTGGGTAAGGAAAACGAAAAAGTGAAAGGGCTTTTGCGGCTGAACGCTTGGCAAAATAAGATGACAGAAATCGCTGTTAAGAAAAATAAAAAATGCAGCAGCTGTGGCAACAGCAGCAACTACGAATATTTAAGCGGGAAAAAAGGTTCTAAAATAGTTAGCCTGTGCGGCCGAAACTCATTCCAGATAAAAGGCAAGCAGATTGATTTGCAGGAGCTTAAGCAGCGGCTGCTGCGGTTAAAAGAAGGAGAAGTTAAAGATTTTGGGGAATGCGTAAGCTTTGGCAACCTGACTGTTTTCAGGGACGGAAGAGCCCTCGTAAAAGCTAATTCGGTTGAGGAGGCAAAGGCTGCTTATGCGAGGTATGTTGGCTCATGAAAGCTCATGAAAGCTCATGAGCTGTGAACATCTTTCTTCCTTTTGCCTTTTTTCTTCTCATGCTCCTTTTCAAGAGGCCTGAACAGTGAGCTTATTACCCTCTCTGCTTTGCCGACGTAGTAGCGCTCAGCCGGCTTTGGCTCAACTCTACGGACTAAAGCGAAGAAAGCAGCTGCTGTGACGAACAAGAGCAAGCCAGCAAAGAACGTATACCAGTCAAGCCCTACGCTCGTGTAAATGATTACAATCGCCAAGTAAGCTGTGAGGTTTACTGCCAGGGAAGAGGATATAGTGAACGCGAACCTTTTCGGAAGAAGGTGGAAAAAGTCGTAATAGAGTATCAGCAGCCCGCTCAGCCCAACAGTGGCTGCTATTATCGTTTTCCCCGGATAAAGTGCGAACACTTCTGAAATACCTGCAAGCCCGCTGCTGCCGTAAAGCTGCCTTAACAGGTCAAGAGAGACAAACACAAGCACAAGATTGTTTCCCACTGCTGTGCTCCAGCCAAGCTGCTCCTTCCTGTACCTCCCGAAGTAGACCTCCATCATAACCAGCGTTATGAGCAGAGGCAGTGTAATCCAGAGCATGTCCGGAGTCCTGAAAGGCGCGCTGACTATCTCTGAAAACCTTTCCCGCAGGCTCGGCAGGATGTGCTGCAAGAAGTATGGGGTGCTTATCGGAGCAGTTGCCAGTGCTGCACCAACTGCGAAAAACATGCTTTCCTCTTTTTCCCGTTACTCTATCCCTGGTCTTAGGACCTGGTTTCCTTAATCCTGAACTCGGAAGCCGACTTCTTAAGCTCGCGAAGCCACAGAAGCCCAATCTTAATCATCTCCTTGTTGAAGGCGTCAGAAACCTTGTAAGTCTTCTTGTAAAGGTCATAGTCAATCATGCCCATGCTCTTCATCGGAGTAAGAATCCTGTCATAAAACTGCCTTTTGTTGTAAGAAAGCTTGACCTTCTTGCCCTCATAGCCCGGCTCGTCTATTTCAGTAACAAACTGGCCCTCATGCAGCTTGGTGGCAAAGAAAGACATCTCTGTCTTGTTCATTTCGCCATTCTTGTCTTTCATTGTTTTTATGAGAACCTTGGCAACTATCTTTTGCTGCGTGGTAGCAAAAACTACCTCAAAAATATCTTCCGGCATGTGGAACTGGTCAAACAGTATTACCATAACAGCTCATCTCGCAGACTCCTCTCTGCAAATCCACCCCAACAGCACCGAGAGCAGAATACCACTATATAAAGATTACGCTTATCTATACTGATATACTTATTTAAGGTATTCACTCATATGATCAAGGATTCTCAGCAGCTGCATTTGATGGAAATCAATTAATACTACACCCAGATATGCTGTCCAAGATGGGATTAACGCAAAAAGAGTACGAAACAATCAGGAGCGAACTCAAAGCTTCTGAAAAGCCTTTCTTCCTGTTCCACGATGACCCTGACGGGCTGACTTCATTTCTCTTGCTGAAGCGCTTTGTTGGAAAGGGCTACGGCATGATGGTCAAGGCAGAGCCAAATGTCAACGACCGCTTTTTGGCCGCTGCAAAAGCTGCCAGACCAGACACTATTTTTGTTGTTGACGTTGCGCTGATGCAGCAATCGTTTGTTGACACTGTCAAAAGCGGGCTTTACGGCGTAAAAAACATCGTCTGGATAGACCACCACCAGCCTGTGAAGCTTTCCGGAGTCAAGTACTTCAATCCCAGGATTCACCAGCCGCAAAACAACCCGCCAGCAAGCTACCTTTGCTACAAGACAGTTGAACATTCTGACAAAGAAAAGAAAGACCTGTGGCTTGCGATGGCAGGAATTGTGAGTGATTGGCACATGCCTGAGTTTGCCGATGAATTCAGAAAGCTCTATCCTGATTTGCTGCCAAAGCCCATGACGGCAGAAGAAGCGCTCTTCACAACACAGCTTGGGAAACTTGGAAGGATATTCTCATTCATGCTCAAAGGCCCGACTTCGGAAGCAATGGCCTGCATAAGGGCGCTTGAGAAGATAACCTCGCCGTATGACATACTCAACAGGCTCACAAAGGAAGGAAGGTTCATCTACAGCAAGTTCAAACAGATAAATGACGATTACGAAAAACTCCTTGCAGCCGCAAAAGAAGCTGCGAACACCCAAATCGAGGCCAGCTCGATTGGGCCCAGTCGACAGCAGTCGACTTGGGACAGCAATGACAAGAAATTCCTCATATTCACCTATAAAGGAAAGCAAAGCTTCTCAGGAGACCTTGCGAACGAGCTGCTGTTCCTATACCCTGACAGGATACTGGTGGTCGGGAGGGAAAGGCAGGACTACTTCATGCTGAGCTTCAGGGCCCGCCACGTTCAGGTGCTGCCGGCCCTCAAGAAAGCGCTTGTTGGCATTGACGGCTACGGGGGAGGCCACGAGCAAGCCAGTGGAGGCTCTGTCAACAGGAAAGATTTTGAGAGGTTTATTGAGAGGTTTAAGGGGGAGTTTTGACTTTCAAAGAAACTTTTTAAATGCATTAAGATTCCCCAAAAGGCTATGAAAGTTAACTTAACTTATGATGCAGGCAGTATAAATCGTGGACTAAACCTTAGGAGTTCTTTAGAAGCCGCTAAGTTAGCTATAGATCCAACCCAAAGGCGAGACATCGGTATACAAATTAATTATGGCAGCGATAGCAGCGTTGCTGTTGTTAAAATTGATGCGCCAAACAAGGGTAGACTAGAAGCAATTGTGAATCAATATGTGAGGATAGCTTCTACCAAAGGGGTTGCCCTTTCGTATGTAAGACCTGGCGGAACCGAGGCTTACGCTGCCGTAGCTAATGCCTTGAAAAGTCTTGGTTTAAGCCTAGGAAATTTTGAATTTTTTGACCTAAAACGATGGTCCGGGTACAAGAGTGTAATGCCTCTTGAGAGTTTAGCTAATAATTAAACTTGTTACTTTTTCTTCTCAAAACTCAGTGCTACAGAATTAATGCAGTACCTTTTCCTTGTTGGCTCTGGCTTCCAATAGAACAAAGCTTAAATAATAAAGCTTCTACTATAAGCATAAAACAGTGAAGCAATATGAAACAAGAACTGAACAGGCACAACGAAAGGATAACAATAGATCCGAAAGTTATGATTGGAAAACCCGTAATCAAAGGAACAAGAATCCCAGTCTATGTAGTGTTGAATCTCTTAGGGGAAGGGCTTGCATTTGAGGAAATCATACGCCAGTATCCAGACATCACAAAGCAGGACATATTAGCAGCGATAAAATTTGCAGCCAGGTTCACCAATTTTGAAGAAGTGGAAGCATAATGCAATTCTTGATAGATGAAAGCTTATCGCCTCAGCTCGCAACTTTCGTTAAGGGGCTTGGGTACGATGCTCTCTCTGTAAGAGAAGCTAGTTTGAAAGGATGTTCAGATATCCAAATAATTGAATGGGCGCAAAAGAACAACAGTGTCATAATAACAGGTGACCTTGACTTTGGCGAACTATGGTACTGGCATTATAACGGCACAGTAAGCATCATAGTCCTACGGCTCAAATCATACAAGACAGAAGCTCAAGAGAAGATTATAGAATTTCTGCACATGAACAAAATGCTTGCCGAAGAAAAAATAAAGAATGCCCTCATTATGAGCACAGGCAGGAAGTACAGAATCAGAACCGCAACAAAGTAAGTGGTTATCTCCTTGCTATAGCTTCTCAAATCTCAAAGCAACAGAATTAATGCAGTACCTCTTGCCGCCCTTTGCCTTTGGACCGTCATCAAACACATGCCCAAGGTGGCTGCCGCACTTCCTGCACATTACCTCGATACGATGTATGCCAAGGCTGAAGTCGTTATGTGTGATAATGCTTTTTTCGTTGGCTGCAAAGAACGCAGGCCAGCCGCATCCTGAGTCAAACTTTGTTTCTGAAGTGAAAAGGATGGTGCCGCAGGCTGCGCACTTGTAATTGCCTTTGTCAAAGAACGTGTCGTATTTGCCGCTGAAGGGGAGTTCGGTGCCTTTTTCCCGCAGTATGTGGTATTGCTCTGGCGTGAGCTTTTTCTTCCATTCGGACTCTGTTTTTGGCATAGGATTCAGCATTTCATAACCTGTCAAACAATTGATAAAATGTAGGGAGCGACTTTGAAACGCAGCTTGGGTCCAGTATTGAGATTTCGGGAACCCGTAGCCCTAAAACTGAAAAGCTCATTGCCATTCTGTGGTCGCCATAAGCGGCAATAGCAGCTCCATGCGGGGTTCCGCCATGAATGGTTAAGCTGTTCTCAGTTGCCACAGCGATTATCCCGACCTTTGCCAACTCTGCCTCTAACGCCTTTATCCTGTCGGTTTCTTTCTCCTTCAGGTTTCCTATTCCTCTTATTACTGTAATGCCTTGGGCGGTGGCGGCAAGGACTGCGAGGGTTTGAACTGTATCGGGCATAGAATTCATGTCCACTTCGTCAACTGGCTGCAACTGTTGAGGGCCAACTACTTCCACATAGTCTTTACCTCTTGTTATTGTACACCCCATCCTTTCAAGCACGTCAACAAAGCGCATATCACCTTGTACAGAATTCGGATTAACATTTCCAACCTTAACTCTGCCACCTGTAATTGCTGCTGCTGCAAAAAAGTAGGAAGCGCTGGAAGCGTCGCCTTCTATCTGGTAATCCCTGCCGTGATACCTTTGCCCTGCTTTCACGAAAAACCTTTCGTAACCATCTCTCTCAACGTTGACTCTAAATTGCTGTATAATGTCTATCGTCATATCAACGTACGGTTTTGAAGTCAACTCATTAACAACCTTGATTTCTACATCGCTGCTTGCATAGGGAGCAATCATTAGGATGGAGCTGAGGTATTGGCTGCTCGTATCGCCTTTTAACGTTGTCCGGCCGCCTTTAAACCAGTTTGACTTTATCATGACGGGCGGGCATTTTTCACCTTTGGAATTTTCTCCTATTGCTTCAATTGAGCCGTTAATTAAAGGTTTTAAAGCGCTAACAAGATCTTCGATTGGCCTCTGGTGCATCTTTTCATCCCCTAAAAGGGCAACTTCGCCTGAATTTAAACAGCAAAACCCTGTCAGGAACCTCATGGCAGTGCCTGCATCACCTACGAAAATGTTGCCGCTGTAACTCAGCCTCTGTGCCGGCGTGACAAGCACAGCCCCATCAGCTAATTCAATTCCTACCCCAAACTTTGATAAAGCTCGCATCATATGATCTGTATCATCGCTTGAGAGAAATTTTTCTAATCTGGAAGGCCCTTCTGCAAGGGCTGCGATCATTAAAGCCCTGTTCGTGTAGCTCTTCGAACCAGGGATTTCGAGTTCTGCATCAACTTTTGACTTCGGCACTATCTCCTTTATTTGTGCGGTCTGCATAGAGAACTGGTAATCTGTATGCTTATATAAGCATTTTCTTGAGCAAGCACCCTACGCCTTCATCTTCTTCTGCTGCCTGTACAGCCTTTCCACGTCTTTGATTGTGTTTATGTCGCCAATGCCCTTTTCATCAGTGCGGTTGCGGATTACCCTTGGAAAGCGCAAGGCGTAGCCTGACTCGTATGTGGGGCTTTTCTGGATTTCCTCGTAGGCTACCTCAATGACTATTTTTGGCTTGACTTTAACGAGGCGGCCTGTTTCCTCAACAACCAGCGGCTTGAGAAGCTCTGTAACTTCGTCAAAGCTCAGACCTTCCTCCCTTTTCTCCTTGAGGCCTGTTGAGACTTTTCCTATTTCAAGCAGCTTATCATGCCCGTGGTCCCTGCACGCAAGATAGTAGCTGCTGAGCCACTTGGCGCGCTTGCCCTCGCCCCACTCGGCAGCAACAATGGCAAGGTCAAGGTTTTCCATGACCTTCTTGAATTTTAGCATATAGCCAACCCTGGCACCGGGCTGGTAAGGCGCATCGAGCTTCTTCAGCATAAGGCCTTCTGTGCCGTCTGCCTTGGCTTTCTTGAAGAATCTTTCAATCTCGGCTTCGCTGCCGGTAACAATCGCTTTTGATACCACGATTTTCCTTTCAGTATCCTTGACGAGCTTCTCAATCAGCTCCCGCCTTTTCCTGAAAGGCTCGCCTGTCAGGTTCTTGCCCTCATAGCTGAGGATGTCAAACACGTTTACCTCGACAGGAAGCTCCCTGGCCGTTTTGCCTATGTCGTATTTTCTCTTGATGCGCTGCGAGATATTCTGGAACGGAACGTATTTCTGGGTCTTTGGGTCGTAGCCTACAGCTTCTGAATCAAGAATGTAGTTGTCACCCTTAACGTATTTCCTCAGGTATTCAACAACGTCAGGGAACTGGTGGGTGACGTTTTCAAGCCTTCGCGTATACAGCCATACTTTATCCTTGCTGCGGTGGCATTCAAGACGGAAGCCATCATACTTGTACTCGCACTGTGCTGGCCTGCCAACTGTCTCAAGGGCTTCTTCTACCGTTTCTGCCTTTAGCGCAAGCATAACCTTTATTGGCGTCCCAATCCTTATCTCGACCTTCTCAAGGCCTGCGGCTCCCTCAGTTTTTGCCTTCCTTGCAACAACCCCGAAGTCGTTTGTGAGGTCGTAGGCCTGCTGTATCTTGTCAAGAATCTGGTTGTATTCCTCCCTTGCCGCTTCAGTTTCAGCAGCAGCTGCTTTTGCTTCCTTGCTAAGTTCCTTTCCGCATTCGACACAGTTATCAGCCTGAGGGACTGTGCTGTGGCAGCTGCCGCATTTTACAAACACCTTCTCAACTGCTTTTGGAAAGTACGCCCATGCGATGGCATCCCTCAGGATTCCTGCTCCTGTGCCCACCCTCAGCTGACCCAGTATGGTTCGGGTGATGTACCTTGCCTCTGCTCCTTTTGCCGAGCTAAGAAGCTCAGCTATGAGCTGCAGCTTCCTGTCAACGCTGCCCTGCCCTGTTAGTTCGGTAAGCTTGCGCAGGTTGTCAAACACCTTTTTTACCGTCAACTCAGCAGCAGCCAATGTGGCCTGCCTTTTGCCTTTTATGAGCTGCTCTGCTACATTTCCCAAATCTCCGGTTTTAGCCCATTCCTTTTCTATGGCTGCCGAGGCAATTCCAGAAGCCACATTAATAGCTTTCACAACCAGCTGGTTGGCAACGCCAAGCTCGCGCTCGTCGTAAGAGGGGAATACCCTTCCCTGAACCAGCAGTATTACAGGCTCAATATCGTCAGCGGCGGTTTTTTTGAGGAATTCTGACAGGTAATAGGTCTTTTCAAGGCGCTTTGTTGTGCTGTCAAGCTGCCCATACAGCTCCACAAGCTCAGAGTATTTCATAATACTTTTTATGCTTCGGCGCTTTAAATACTTTTACAAAGGCCTTTCAAAAAGTTATTAAGCTGCCGCGAATTCCCGTTTAAGCATGCCTTTAGGGAATAGTGAAAGCGGTGCCGGTTCTGGCAGAGAGTTTATGCTACGCCATTACAGGCTTGAGAAGCAGCTAATCGTTTTTACAGATTCCGGAAGAGAGTACTTGGCTGCAGCCGTTGAGAAGCTGCGGAAAAGGCCAGGGCGCTACATAGACGTGACCGTGTATGGCGCGCAGCCTCCCTTTCGTGGAACATCAATGGAAAAATACGAGCCGCCGTTCGCAACGCGTGCTGTTGTTGAAATCCAGCCCAGGATTAAGCGTTTGGCTTCTCATCAGGGCAGGCTTGAAGAGGCTGTTAACGATGTGCTCGGAATAGTGCAGGGGCGATGCGCCGTCTGGAACGATCATGGCGAACTTTACAGGCGCGGCTTGTGAACCGCAACTTTTTTTAACCTGTTCCTGAATTGAAATGCCAAAAAGAGGCAAAAATGACTTATTCCCAGTTTTATGATGTTGGCATTGCGGTGGCAGCAGCCACCATACTGGCGGTTATTTTCAACCTGCTTAAGCAGCCAACAATCCTTGGCTATATAGTTGCAGGGCTGCTCATAGGCCCGGTGCTTGGCATTGTAAAGGACACGGCGGTGCTGGGCAACTTCTCTGAGCTGGGCATAGCCTTGCTGCTGTTCATAATAGGTATTGAGCTTGACATAAAGCGAATAAAGCAGCTTGGGCTCTCCTCGTTAGGTGTAGGATTCCTGCAGGTTTTAGCCACAGCAGTCATCAGCTATTTCCTGGCCACCATGGTGGGGTTCTCGCCCTTGCAAGCGATTTATGTCGGCCTGATCGTCACGTTCTCAAGCACAATGGTTGTAATCAAGCTCCTTTCTGACAAGAACGAGCTTGATTCCCTGCATGGCGAGCTGGTTCTTGGCATACTCATAGTGCAGGACCTCTTGGCTGTATTTGCGATGGCACTTCTTGGCACGATAAGCAACTTCACTCCTGCAGCAATAGGCGCGGTTGTGGGGAGAGGCGCCGTGCTCATCCTTAGCGCAATCGCAGCAGGCTACCTCCTGAATAAAGTCATGAAATACGCAGTGCGCTCAAAAGAGCTTCTGTTCATATTTGCGCTGTCAGTCTGCATGGTATTCGCAGCATGGGCAGCATTCCTTGATTACTCGCTTGCCATTGGTGCATTCGTTGCAGGCATAATACTTGGCAACACGCAGTACAATTATGAGGTGGCTGGCAAGGTAAAGCCTCTCAGAGATTTTTTCCTGACTCTCTTCTTTGTCAGCCTTGGGATGCAAATCACGCTCAGCAACTCAAACGGCCTGCTTGCCAAGACAGCTGCAGCAGCCCTTATGGTAGTCGTGCTCAAACCAGTAATAACCTTCCTTATTACAAAAGCGTTCAGGTTCGGCAACAGGACTGCGCTTCTGGCATCAGCCCAGCTTGGGCAAGTAAGCGAGTTCTCGCTCATAATTGTGGCGGGGGGAATCTCACTTGGCCACATTGGCAAAGAGTTTTTCTCGATAACAGCCTTGCTGACAATGGCCACTTTTGCATTGACAGCGTATGTGATAAAATTTGACAACGCCATATACTCAACGCTTAGCCCTTTCATGAGAGTGTTTGAAAGGCTTTCAGCAAAGGAGGAGCACCTCAACAACCTGCCTAAAAAGCTGAAGGGGCACATTATAGTCTTTGGCGTGTATAAAATGGGTGGCAAGCTGATACAGCTTCTGAGGCAGAAAAAGAAGAAAATTGTCGTGCTGGACTACAACCCCGAAAAGATAAGAGGCCTGATAAAGGAAGGCGTTAGCTGCATCTGCTCAGACATGGGCAACTGGGACATAGACGAGATGCTCGAGTACAGGGCTGCAAAAGCCATTATTTCTACTGTTAGGGACAAGGACAACAACATTGCGCTTATGAGGCGAATAAGGGCGTCAGGCTCCAAGGCCGCCATAATCGTTGCAGCCTTTTCCGAAGAAGAGGCAGCTGAGCTCTACAAGAAAGGCGCAGACTACGTTGTGCTGCCGGACCAGATGGCAGGGGAACACATAGTATCTGACTTGATAGGAAAAAAGACTTCAGATTTGAGGAAGCTTGCCAAAAGCAACGTGAAAAGGCCGGGAATAAGATAAATTAATAAACGCTGCAGTCAAAAAGAGTTGTAAGTGCTCTTGAGGATTATGATGGATGTTTTTGAAGCAATAAGGAACAGGAGAAGCATAAGAAAGTACCTTGACCTGCCAGTGGAATGGGACAAGGTCGGGAGCGTCCTTGAGGCGGGAAGGCTTGCTCCCTCATCCGGAAACCTGCAGGCCTGGAAATTTGTTGTCGTAAGGGACTTGAAGAAAAGGAAGGCCCTTGCGGAGGCAGCAGCCCAGCAGTTCTGGATGGAGCAGGCGCCAGTGCACATCGTGATTGTTGGAGTGTTTAACAAGCACCAGCGGTTTTTTGGCGACAGGGGGAAGGACCTTTACGTGATACAGGACTGTGCCATGGCGGCAATGCAGATGATGATAGCAGCAACCGCATTGGGGCTGGGAAGCTGCTTTGTCAGCGCGATAAATGAGGAAAGGGCTGGAAGCACAATCCTGATAAGGGGAGGCGCAAGGCCAATGGGCATACTAACGCTTGGCTACGCTGCAGAAACGCCAAAGATGCCGTTAAGGTACAGGCTCGAAAACATTTCTTATCTTGAGGTTGACGCAGGGCTGGCTTATGTCCACGGCTACACGCCAGGAAGGATTGCCGACTTTGACTCCTCAGTAGGCAACTGGAGGTTTGCGCAGCGAGGCATAAGCTATGTCAAGCAGGCAGCGGAAGACATCGACAAGGCAACCAAGGAAAAGAGGAAAGGGCTCCTTCAGAAGCTTGTTGAAAAGGCAAAGCCAAAAGAGAAGCAAAAGGAAGAAAAGCACCGCAAGTGAAAGCAACGAAAAGCCAACAGCTCAAAGCCCGCTTCCAGGCCCGATTTCTCCCCTCATTACATTTTCCCCTTCCTGCTGCATGGCACGCTCTCTTCTCCCTTTAATAAATGAGAAGATTACTATGAAAAAAACTATGACGGCAACAACAATCACCGCTGCCCTGAACTGAGACTTAACAGGCTGCTGCGGCTGCTCGGCTTTTGGCTGTATGGCTGCCGGCTGAGTAACCTGAGGCTCTACTGGCGCGTTGCTCTCAGAAGCAACTTTTTGTTCTTCCTCTGTCTTCTGCTCTGGCTTAGAAGAGGAGTTTAGCGGCAATGAAGATACTGCTGCCAGTGCCTGCCCGTATTGGGTGTAATAAAGGATTGTGCCTGTGTGATTCCCGGTGCCGGCAGAGCCAAGGGCAAGTTCAAAGCTTGCGTGGCTGAGGCTGCTGATGCTGTCAGCATGCAATGCCTGGCCATTAGAGCCTGAAAAGGCACTGGAAACAATAGAGACGTTATAAATCGGAAGATGGGAAGGGTTAACAACGTCTATTGATGCGGTCATGGTTTGGCTGTCGAACTTAATAAGACGAATGTAAGGCCTCGCAAGGGTGACGTTAACAGGGAAATAAGCCGCGATTTTCTGCCTCAAATCATTATATAGCCACGTTGCATTGCCCTCAATGAGGAAAACACCGGCATTATTGGCTTCGGCGCTGACTTTTATCTCAATACTACCGTTGAGTTTTGTAAACGCATCACCGTAAAGTACCTTAAGCCCGCTCTTGTCAGCCTCGGTTAGGGCAATCTTGCCAACAGAAATGACCTTGATGCCCTTTGGGATAAATGCATTAAAAATAAGTGACTCAACCTCATCACTTGAGGAAAGCAGCAGGCTGATGTTTAACTTTTCCCCCAGAGGCATCTCCTGAGGATAGGCCGTGCTTATTGTTATAGGAAGAGCCTTGACCGTGAGACTGGATGGCACTTCTACCCTCTCCCTATTTATTGAATCAAACTCAGCAGTTGAAACCAAGGAATAAGTGCCAGGGCTTGCCGGGACAACCCTGTAGTTGCAGCGCTTAACCTGCCCAGAGTCCAAGTCCACAATCATGCTTAGGGTGTTGCTGTGGGAGAGCTGGCATGGCTGGTCAGGAAGCTCAACAATCCTGAGCTCAGGAGGTATTTTTTCTGAAAAATAGGCAGTTCCCGTTGCTGAACCAGTATTGCTAACATTTACGTATACTGTTGTTCCCTCCCCGACATCAACAGACTGCTTTTCAATGAGCTTTGCAATCTTCATGTCAGGGGCAAACAGCGTCAACTTGACGCTAAACTCATAAACCACCCTGTCAGGCAGCGTGTAATTATAACCCTTGAACTTTGCCCCATTATAGCAGCCCCGGAACTTTTTTCCATTCGAACAGCTGTTGTTTTCAACAACAAAGCTCTCACCAGGCAGGTCCATTACAATCTTGTCCAGAGGGGGGGCGGAGACGATACTGAATACATCCCCTGTTGAGGTCGTATACCCGGAGCCGGCAAGAACCTGGCCGTCAAAGACAGTGGTGTCAGCAGCCAAAATGCCCTCTGCAAAAATAGAGAAAGCCATAACCGCTGCTACGGCAAGGACAAGCCTGCCAAACAACACACTCTTTTTACTATGCATGCCACAACCAGTATAAGAGGGGTATTTTTATCTTTTGCTTTTGGCAGCAAGGGTCTCTTCGCTAACAGGCTCAACAAGCTCGGACATTGCCTTCAAGCCCTAGCCAGAATGTCAGAACTCACCAAGCTTCTTCTGCCACTTGCCATCAGCCTTCTTCCTGTAAGGGGCCCAGCTTTTCCTGAAAATATCCGGATAAACCTCAAAGTACTTGTCAAAAAACTCAATCGTCTTCGGATCAGTGAGGTAGCCGCTGCCGAAGTCCTCAACAACCACTTTCTTAATCTTTTCTATTTCCTCATCCCTGGTAACTTTCGCTAGTATTGAAGCGGCAGAGCACTCAACATGGTTAACGTCAGCCTTGTGCTCAACAACGGCCTCAACCTTCTTGTTATCAAGCAGCTTCATAAGGTATTTCTTGTAGTTAACAACGTTGTTGCTGGGGCTGTCGATGATGATTTTTTCAGGATTCAGGGAATTGATAATCTCTGCTGACTTGTGCGCCTCAAGCCAGTTGAGGTTCATGCCGTCATCAGACTTAACAGAAGCATCAATCTCGGCGGGGCTTATAATGACGATTTTGTAATCTTTGACAATCCTGACTATCTTGCCAAACAGCTGCTCCCGCTGCTTTGGAGTTAAAAGCTTGGAATCCTTAGTGCCAATCTTTTTCAACTCGGTTGCACCGGCTTCATCAGTCAGCACGCCGCACATCACCATCGGGCCGATGACCGGGCCGCGACCGGCTTCGTCAATGCCGCACACCAAAACCATGACGCAACAATCGTGGTTGCTGTTTTTAATGTTGACGGTTTTGCAAAAGAAAGTGAAAATATAGCGGGGGTAAGATTTGAACTTACGACTTCCACCCCAGACGGCTTTTAACCCTCTGGCGTCTGTGGGTCTCCCAACCAAAAGTGGTTATGAGCCTTCCGAAGCAGCAGGTCTCTGCTACACCGGGCACTCCTGGCTGCCCTACCCCGCTATGCCTTTGAGGTTTTGTCCAAACGTTTATAAAGGTTTAGGAAACAAATTGCAGCCATGGTCCTGCCTGAATTGCTGCAGTCAAAAACCGCTGAACTTATGGCAGTAGCCTCTGCAGCACTCTTTCCGCTCGGGCTGATTTTTCTCAAAAAGGGTTACGACCACTCCACTCCGCTTTACGGAACGCTAATTGTCACGGCAATTAATGCGGTCTTGTTGTGGCTTTTTGCACTGCTTTTTTCGTCCCTGCCGATAACTGTAATATTCTCATCTGCAGTAATATTCTTCATAATCGCTGGTGCAATCGGCCACGGCATAGCCAGGCTGCTGCAATTTACAGGCGTTGACAAGGTTGGACCGGCAAGAAACACAATAGCATTAGCGACTTCAGCGCTGTTTGGGGCAGTAATAGCCATACTTTTTAGGGGAGAAAAGTGGACCCTGCCAATATTTTTAGGAACGATGGCAATAGTTGGAGGAATAGCTGTTCTAGCCAGGGAGAGCAAGAAGACAAAATGGAATCCTGCCTACCTTGCTTTGCCAATAACCGCAGCATTTCTTTACGGAATCATGACCAACATCTACAAAGTGGGGCTTGAGAAAATACCTGATGCTGCAATAGGGGCAGCTGTGGGTCTAACTGCAGCGTTATTTACGCTTACGGTTGTGGCTGCTGCATCAGCAGTGAAAGGACCTGGCAGAATCAAAATTCCCAGCTTAGGAAAAGCAATGCCATTGTTCCTGGCAGCAGGCATCATAAACAGCCTGGGATTGATTCTCAACTTTGAAGCCATAAAGCTTGGCGATGTTACGGTTGTTTTTCCGCTGATAAGCGCGCAGCCGTTATTTGCAACGGTTTTTGGGCATTTATTTTTACGTCAGACTGAAAGAATAAGCTGGCACGTAGTTCTTGGAGCAGTTATCGTTGTGGCTGGTATTGTCATGATTACGGCGTTTTAGCCCAAAACCTTTAAAAGCCCCCCGAATATTCGCAGGGTTGATAAGGGCGTGCACAGCCTTATCGGCTCGTAAGGGTTGATAAGGGATGCCGCAGCGGCCCTTATTGCCGCGGTCGCGTAGCCTGGTATCGCGGTGGATTGCTAAAAACCTCGTGTTTTTCAGAGACCTACGATACCACACAGAAATTCACTGTCCGAAAGGACTCGGGGGTTCAAATCCCTCCCGCGGCGCTTATTATTTTTGGATGAGGTGGTGATTATGATGAGGTATGTATGCACAGGCACATGCGGCGGCTCAGTAAGCGAGGAAGAGTTCAAGAAAGGCAAGAACAAGTGCGCAACGAAAGGCTGCCCTAGGCATGGGAAGCCGCTTGTGAGAAAGGAAGAAGAGCAAGAGTCAGGCAGCCGTTAGTGAATTTCTTTTTTACTGCAGCAAAGGTTAATAAGCAGCAGAGGTCTCCTAATTTACATGATGACGAATGGCTTGGAAGCTGCTATACAAGCTGCTGGAGGCAGGGCAAAGAGTGAGCTTGGCCGCCTAAAAATAGTTATGCAGAAAGTGCAAGGTCAACCGGTTGAGCAGTGGAGCCTTGCAGCTGTTGTGAGCATTCTTAATTCTGCCGTAACGTTCCTGGGAGAAACACACCTAATCACTAAACTTGGAACTCAGGCAGCAGCTGACGAGATAATGTCCAAACTAAAAACCGGCTGGATAGACGCTTTGGAGTATGTCATTCAAACCGGCTGGCTGAATGAGGAAATAACGGCTGTTGACAGGGAAAGATTAATACAGGCAAAGAAGTTCTACGAAGAATTTCTCGGGAACTACAGCACAATTGGCCAAGTGGCGGAAGCCATAAGAAAGAGGGAGCTGCCTCCCATAATGGTCGCGGACGCTGCCCCGACTGCCTACCTGCACGCTCCTGTCAGAAACGCCATAGAAGAAACGTACGGCTTAAAGACCCTTGAACGTCCACGGCGCTAAGCCTAGAAAGGTATTTAAAACTAGCCAGATTCACTTTTTCTTATGTACTTGAGGGTGGGGCAGGTAGCTACGGAAAGGAAGGTTAAGGATGACAGCGTCGTAGTTGTAGGGGTGCCTGGAACAGACAGGTTAACAGCCACACGCGCAGGCCAGCTTTACCATGATAACCAGCTACAATACCCCGGGCTTCCTATTGTAATGATGCTCACTAATTCTAAGACCGTTACTAAAAAGCTTGGAGAGAAAATGCCCTGGCTTTCTCCCAAAATGCAAAAAGGGATGGAAGAACGGCTGCATGAAGCAGAAGTGCAGATGGAGGACATTAAAGCACAAGTTGCTCCTTTGCAAACAAGTAACGTCAACCGAGCCAAGCTGTTCTTGGACTATGGTGGGAAGGTCCAAGGCGGTCAGGAACTGAGCAGGAAAGAGATTGACGAAGTCGTCAGGGCTGTGCACGAAGCGTTGAGGCGGGAGAGAATGATGACTCCGCCAACCAAGGAACAGGTAAGAAACTACATTCGCGAAGGACAAGCCGATGAGCAAACACTCAGCCGCCTGCAAATGGTGAACCCCGCATTTGGCAAACTCATTGAGTATGCAGAGCTTGGACGTGAGGTGGAGCAAATTAGGGGCGAACTTGAACAGGTTAGCAATTTGCAGCGGATAATGGCAACTCAGAGTGGTAAAACCCATGGTTTAAACGGGTTAGAGGTAGTTGTTCAGGCAGTTTCGGCAATAAAGTCTGGAAATGTGCCTCATGATGGCATTGTGATTGACGGCCCTGAAGTGAAGGTTTACAGGTATACGAGGCAGATGCTTAAACTGCTGGTCGGTGCAGAGCCCGGAAAGCAGTTCCTGTGCAGGCTTGATGCAATCGTAGGGAAGGAGGAAGGTAATGGAATACTGGTTCCTTTCCCATTCAGAGCAGCCAATGGCACGAATCTTCCTGAAGAGCTGAGGCAGCGCTATCTGCCAACAGAAGATTTTGCAGCATATGCAATGGTCTTAGCCGGAGCCCTGACTAACATACTCTTAGCCTACATTCGTGCAGGCGAGACTGTGCACAAAGGCATGGAAGGGCACGTCGGGCTTCTAATCAGAAGCCTGATGCCAGCAAACAGGGCAATCCAAACTTTATACCCTGAGGATTTAGTAGCCATCCCAAGCCAACCACACCTAGCTGCCGAAATCGCTGCAAGGGCTGTTGAGCGCTTCAAAAACGGTGAAATGGCAGGGCTGGCCGCTAGGCAACTTGGGCTGACCGAGAAAGAGCTAAGCCAGGAAGGGCTTGAAAGGCTTGTTTCGCTGCAAAACCAGGTAATGCCTATACTGCCTATGGACGTTTACCAGCTCGCAACCACAAACACCCGCAAAGAAGTGACTGAACAAAAGCTTCGCACGACAGAAGGTTACATAAACAAATCACTCAACTCTCCATTTGCGGATATCAGAGAATATGGCAAACTTCAGGAGTTACATGGAACTTTCACTCGCCAACGCGATCAACTAATCCAAGAAGGCAGGACAGTGGAGAAAACTTTACGCGACGAATTCGGAGTAAATACGGAGCGCCTTGCAGACTACGAGGCTAGAGTTGAAGACGCGATAAAATTTTTCGGTGAAGGAATCGGCTTCATAAGGCACGTTTTTGAAGCAGCCGGGGAAGCAGCATGAACACTACGAACCGAAGTTACAGCTTTACACTGAGCAGCAGGCCCATGAGCAGAGTTATAGAGCTAGTGTCAGGGCCTTTTCATGACATCTTTGATGAAAAACATACATTCAACGGCAAGCTTGAAAGGATAGTCCTTGAGTTTACTGTAAAAAGACAGGAGCCTGGACCCGGCATGGCATTCGCAGGCGCGGCAACGCCGCAAAGCTTCGACTACATGCCGATAGCTTACAAAGCCTTTGAGACGCCTAAAAAGGTTTTGTTCTGGAAAACAGGCGGCCTAGTTGCTTTCTGCTTAACCAATATGGGGCCGTGGACGTTTGATGGGAAGTTGCTGCGGCCTGAAGAGCTGGTAGACTTTGTAGTGTCAGAAGCTAAGTCACTTGCAGAGAGATATGCAGTGCCAGTAGAAATCATATACCACGGCGACAACGTCTATGCAAAAAAATATTTGCAGCCAAAGCAACAAAAACAGCAACAGACTTAGACAACTTCACTTTTTAGCCAACGTTTCCCTGAGCTCCCTGTACTTCCTGTACCGCTTTGGGCTCATGCCGAGCTTTTCCATCTCCTCAATGCAGGCTGTGCAGTAGAGGGGAGTGTCCAGCTTGATGTTGCCGAGGTCTGCGGTGCAGATTTCGCAGCGGCTGTACTTTTTCGGGAGCTTTGGCGTCATAGAACTACTTTTTCCTTCTGTTAAGATATAAAAATTTTACTTACAGCAAATGCAACAGCCAATCATACGTAATTAAGCACCAGAAACAAAACCACGGCAACAACAAGGTAAGACGCGTTGCTGATTAGAAGCTTTTCAACTTCACCCAGAACTGGGCTTTTCTTCTTAACCTTGCTGTCAAAGTGAATGCTGCCAGTCAAAAGGCCGAACAGGAACACCATTGACGATACAATCAGCAGCGTATTTTGGTTTTTGGAAACGACAAAAAGCAACACTCCAAAGGCAGCATAAAAAAACTGAAGGTTTAAGCCAACAGCTATGACCGCAAGCAACAGCGCATACGCAGCTACCTTCAAACCGGTGTTAAAATTAAAAGAATCCATTACAACTGCAGCGATTGCTATTATAACAAGCCTTTGCAGCCAGGGGAAATATTTCCTTGCTGTAGGAAGCTCTTCTTTTGTTGCAGAGGCAAGAAAAAAGCCAGCCAGCAAACCAAGATATGAGACTGCAACTGCCGCAGCGAATTGCCAAAGCTGCATTTTGCTACTTAAACACCTTCTTTTCAAACTCTGTTATCTTCTGAAGCCTTCTGGCGTGGCGCTCTTCCATGCTAAAAGGCGTCTCCAGCCAAGCTTCAACAACCTTTTTTGCTTGCACAGCGCTCATCCGGTCACCGGACAGGCCAAGGACATTGGCAGCGTTGTGCTCCCTCGAATGCCTTGCGGATGTCTCGTCAAAGGCAGCAACTGCCCTAACACCCTTGACTTTATTGGCTGCTATTATCATACCGGCTGCTGACCTGCATACAAGGATGCCAAAAACTTTCGGAAACGGGCTTAAATCACTGCTGTTGCCAACCTTCTCAGAAACCTTGAAAGCGTAGTCCGGATAGTCGCAGCTTTCCTCGCTGTTGGTGCCAACATCTTCTACTTTGTATCCCAGCTGCTGCAAAAACGGCTTTAACTCTTCCTTAAGCTTGTAGCCGCCGTGGTCGGCGCCGATAATGATTTTTGGTTTTTTCTGTTCCATCTTTTTCACAAGTTTATTGCAAAAACACCGGCAATAACCATAGCAATCGCTACTGCTTTTGTTAATAAAGCTTTCTTATCAATTTCTTCTTTCAGAACGCCTGGCCACCAATGGCTCAAAACAGTTGCTATAATGAAAACAAAAAGGGCAGCAAGCTGTATAAGCGCTGCACTTAACGAAGCTGGGCCAGTCATAAGGGCTAAACCAAAAATAAGGAAAGCCGCTGTTATGGTAAGCTGCCTGAGCCCTAACTGCAGAATAGTTGCTTTCTTCAGCTGCAGGAGTTCACTCACAAACTTCTTTCTCTTGCCGCTAAGAACAACCAAAGCCAGCAGCGCTGCTGAGCCAGTGCCTAAACCCATTAAAAACTGGACAGTCCAATAAGACGTTTCCGAATAAAGCCACTTGCTAAGGACTATGCCCACTGACGTCAGAGAAGACGCCAGAAGCATAAGGAAAAAAGCCCTGTTAGGCTTCAGCACGTCGCTAAGCTTCTTAGTCATAACCAAAAAAGCCCCAGCCACAACCAAAACAAAGCCTGCATAATCGTTAATGACCAACCGCTCTTTGAGAAAAACAAAGGCCAAAATCAGGACTATGGGAGCTTCAAAGGCCCAAAGCGGAATAACCCTGGAGGCTTCCTCAATAGCTAAAGCCTGAAAATATGGAAAGGCATTAAGGAAAAACACCAGTCCAACAATCAAGCCGCCAATAACTATTGCAGGGGAAAAATCAAGCTCGACAAAGGGCATTATGGCCAAAACCCAAAAGCCGCCAAGACCAACGAAAACAGATAAGGTGAAAGTGCCTAAGTGCTTATCCCTCACAAACTTGTCAAAGACGTTGACGAAGGCAAACATCAAAGGAGCCAGCAAAGCGTAAAAAAGCCAGGCAGACATGTGATTCCTCACCGCCACTCAGCGTGGCCCCACTGGATAAGAAGGTCAACACCCAGCCTTTGAGCTTCTACGGCAGCATCGCAGGCACCATAGCAACTGCCAGCCCAAATAACAACTTTGGCTTCAGTGTTTTTTTCCAGCTGCTGCTGAATCTCCGCAGCGTAAGGCTTCAACCCATCAGGAAGCTGGATACAAACAAGTTTGGCATTTTCTTCCTTTATTTTGGCTACTGCTTTTTCAATCTCTAAGTCGTATTGGGAGGTTTGCATGTTAGAAAAAGCAATTGTTACCGCTTTAAAAAGATGTTGGCGTAACATAGTGACTGTGGTGACTTTCGCTAATCTTTAAATACGCGCCCATTGTAGGACAAGCTTATGGCATTTCACGTTTTTATACCAGAACCCGTGCAAAAAGGTATAGATAAGCTAGACAAATCCGGGCAGGCAAGAGTTGAGAAAATTTTAAAGCATCTGCACGAAAGAGGCAGCGAAGTTGGCAAGCCCTTGGCAGGCCTCAGCTTTCTGCGCGAGAAGAAATTCAACGGCAAAAGGCTCTACTACTTAGTCTACGGTCAATGGTCTACCGTTCTTGTAGCCGCAATAAGTGATAAAAAGGCCCAGCAAGCAACAATAAACCGCCTTATTATAGAATCAAGTCAGAATCAGATGTATGTCTTCGATCTTTTGAAGAAGAAAGGCATTATTTAGGCTTCCACTCTGTTACTTTTCCCTGCTTCACAGCTTCAAAGCTCTCCCTAAATTTTGCAACCAGTTCTTCATCTACTTCGGCTTTTCTCTTAAGTTCCTCGTACTCTGCTTTAGATATAGTAACTGTTTCCATACAGTCAATATTTATCCTGCCGTTATATAAAGATTTCTCTTCAGATTGTGGCTAAAGAGGAAAGAACACGCCTTAAAGCATGACCTCGTCAAGCTCGTGCCTGCTGAGCTTCTTCTTGTTAACGACAGAGATAAAGTTCTTTCGCCTCTCCCTGCGCTTCTCAGCCAGCTCTTCAAGTATCTCTTCATCCCCCTCCTGGCTCTCGAACTGCTCAAGGAGGCTTGTTTCATCATCAAAGACTGCTTTTGGCATATTAACTAATCCCCCAAACAACTCATTTTAACTGCATTTTCACTACTCTGAGGTAGTTTAAACACTTTAAAAAGATTGTTGTGGTGGAGAATATAGGTACTTTATTGTCTTCTTTAGCTGATTAGCTGGCCCAGCTGAAATATTTAGAAGTTAAGTGCAGGTAGGATCGTCGTAAACGCTGCAGGTATTATCAAACATCTTGCCTGGACCTGCGCAAGTCCATGGTTTACAGCCTATGTTGATGCAGCACATTTTGCCCTTATCAACCTGGGCAGCATAATCCTGCCTTTCATCAGCCGCACAACCTTGTGATTCAGTAACTACTTTTCCCTTGCAATCTGTGCTTGAGAGCTTATCGAAGTCAGGTCCGAACTTCTTGCCGAAAAAGCCGGTAGTCATGCCAACAAGAATCAGGAGAACAAGAAGCACCAACGCTGCAATTATTATTGTATTCAGGGACAAGCCCTGGGCTTTGGATGGCATTTTTGGAAATTAAAATAAAATAATAAGGCTGTACTTATTTGCAGCACATCGTTCCGCTTGGACATCCTGGAGCGCCAAACGCGGCCATGCCGTAATCAGTGCACGTTGCAGTTACAGTTACTTCCTTACCTTTGTCATCAATCTCTTTAGCTGTTGCAGATTTACAACTGCCGGACTGTGCGGTGCAGCTTTCAGCTTTGTCTTTTATGTCAACACCAAATCCAACATCCTTTACTTTTGCGCAGCAGGTGGTGCCGGTTGGGCAGTCGCCGCCTGGAACAGAGCCGCCATAGGAGCCTTCATTGCACTTGACAACGCACGCTCCTCCCTGAGTGGCGCAGCTCTTAACAGTAGGCGTGAATATCTTTCCAAAGTAGCCTGTGAAAATCATGACCAGGACAACAAGGACAATGAGAACAATAATCGCGATTATGATAGTGTTCAAAGAAAGACCCTGGCCTTTTTTTGTTGTCATCTAAAGTGCACCTCTTTCGCAAAAATTGATTAAATAACAAAAGGCATAGCCAGAATTTCCTGCCTCCTGGGCGTATGCCCTTTTGCTGTTTTACAACACTCTGCAATCAGGTATATAAACTTTATGCTGCGCTTTTTCCTTTGACAGAAAAATAACCTGTATTCTATAGAATAGCAATTATTAAAAGCAAAGCCAGCCGCTGTTATGAAGGTTGGGCAAAAAATGGTACAAAACCTGAAAATACTCGTTTTCCTGATGATGGCTATCGGAGCCCTGTATGCCTTTGACAACCTTAACCAGGGCCCACTCTCAGCAAACAGCGTTACTGGGTTTGCCATTTCAGAGCAGAGGATTGTGCAGCAGGACGTCAACTGCTACGATTCTGATAACAGGGACCATTACAGCCAGGGAACGACCTACGCAAGGCTGTTTGCAGTTAATGGCGAAGCTCCAAAACAGGACGTTTGCGAAGGCTCAGCTCTTATAGAGTACTACTGTGTCTTTGACGAGCCGCAAGTTGAGTTCTACGACTGCGAGAACGGCTGCGGAGATGGGGCTTGCATGTATAGAACAATAATCCAATAATCATCCGATTTACCTTCTGCCTGTTTTTCTCCTCAAATGCTCAAACAGTTCCTCGCCGCTTAGCCTTGAGTAATCTTTTTCGAGCTGCTCAAAAACAGCGTGAGGGTGGCTGTGGCTGCGGCTCTCTGGCTGGCGAGCGGGCTGTTGTGAATGTTGAGGCGGCTGCCCGGGCTGCCTATTCTGGCTGGTTTGGCGCTGCTGCGGGTACTGGTAAGGTCCGCCTCCTGAATGGCTGTACTCAAGCTTATGGTTGCCCCTGCCTTTTCTTTTCAGAGCTGAAACTAATGAGACTAAAGCGATTCCTGCAGCAATAATGATAAGGAAAACAGTTGCCTTTGCAGCCAAGCTGCTTCCGGGCTTTGATTTGGGATTCTTCGGGTCAGTGCCTTTCGCAACCTCCTTTCCATCATCAGCGCCATCATGGTCAGTGTCCTTAAGATTTGGTGAGGTTCCGGCTTCGAATTCTTTCAGGTTAGTTAAGCCATCATCGTCAGAATCAACCAATGCATCGCTGCTGCTAAAAGGGTTAAGGCCGTACTTCCTCTCCCACTCGTCAGGCATGCCGTCATTGTCGTTATCAGTGTCGCAAGCATCGCCTAGGCTGTCCTTGTCAGAGTCCTTCTGGTCTTTGTTGGACGCATCGCGGCAGTTGTCATCAATGTTAAGTATTGTGTCGCCGTCAATGTCGTTAGCGTTAACGCACTTTCCGTTTGTGCCGCAAACTCCTGTGGTGCAGTCAGAATTCTCAATGCACTTCAGGCTTGCAGTGCACTTCTTATTCTTGACAGTAACGCAAAGCCCGCCGCAGTCAACGTCTGTTTCGCCAGCATCAAGGCGCTTGTTGGAGCATGGGCCTTCAGCCACGCACACGCTGTCAGTGCAGAGCAAGGTTTCGCAGTCAGAGGCTTTTTTGCACTTGCTGCCAAGGTCGCACTTCTTGCCGCATCCACCGCCACAGTCAATATCAGTCTCGTCCTGGTTCATGTAGCTGTCGGTGCAGTTTCCTGCTTTGCAGGTGCCAGAAACGCAAAAATTGTTTCTGCAGTCGCTGTTAATGCCACAGCTCTTGCCGTTTGCACATTTTGAGCTGCAGGTTCCCCCGCAGTCAACATCGGCCTCATCCCCATCTTTTATTCTGTCGCTGCAGGCATACTCCCTGTTAAGAAGCACGTTAACAGTGATACCCGTGCTGGTGGCAACATCTGTCCTCATGCCTGCCTTGTTCTGGGCGTAGGCCTGGACATAATACTTTTCGCCATCCTTCAGCCTAAGGTCACGCACTGTTATGCTGCTGTCCTTTGTGGTTGTCCAGCCCTGCACGAGCCTTCCGGAGAAGTCCTCGACTATTGAGTAATTGTAGAAGTCGATGCCGCTTTCAGCATCTTCTGCCTTGAACTTTATGGCTATGCGGTCTAGATAGTATGTGAAGCCTTCCTCAACACCCTTCAATTCCTGAGAGTCATTTACCTCGAAAGAAGTGGGGGGGCTGTTGTCAACCGAAAAGGAGGTTTCTGCGGTTGCTTCCTTAGGGCCTTCGAAAAGGCACTTTACGTAGTACTTGTACTGCCTTGGCTCAAGCTTCAGAGTAACCTGGTGGTTAACAGTGGTTAAAGAGAAATTTCCGTTTGTTTCCTTGTATTCTGTAGTGTTGCCATAGCTGCACACAGACTTCTTGTTTGTGGTTACAGAAAGGTTGACTTCCTTCGAGGTTGTCGCAAGGCCGCTCGTGGGCAGAATCTCAGAAACCGCTGGCAGAACTGAGGTATCAACGCTAAACGCTATTCTTGAAATTGGCGAGGTCAGCTGGGCCAGGTTGCGGCAGCTAACATTGTAGGCGTAAGATGTCTTGTCAGACAAACCAGAAATCGCGGCTTCGTGGTAGTTCTCATAGTTCGCCTTGTCTACGTCATTTACCTTGAAGAAGTTTCGCATCGATTCGTAAGTGTAAAATTCTGCATCGTACTTGCAACTCGTGTTCTCATTAGTCTCAACAACCAGCTTAGTTTGCAGCGGCGTTTCAATTACCTGCGATGGGGAAGCAATAGCCTTTACGATTGCTGGCGGTGAGCTATCAACAGAGAGGTCAAAATTCCCCTTCTCGGCATTTGAGCATTCAACGTAAAACTTGTACTGCTGGCCGGTATCCGGAAGGTTGAAGTTGAGCAGCTTATGGGTAGTTGCGCCTGTTTCTGTGAACGCAGTCATCTCAGCAAAGCTCTTTTCAAAGGGGCTGCTGTACTTGCAGGTTGCAGCAGCAGAGCTGGTTACAGTGACGTTGAAGATTGACTGGTTCGCAACACTGAATTTAGGCTCTGTCAGTGAGACAGCAGCAGAAACAAAAGAAGGAACGACCAACAGCGCAATAAGGATTGCAACTGCTAGCGCTAAAGCCCCTTTTTTCATACAAGCAATGACAGCGATTTTTTAGTATATAAAACTTTGTAACTTTTGTGGATGCTGCACTGCGGCAACAGCTGGACTTTTCAAGGAATTAACGTAAATGCACGCCTTGCACAGCTCATTGCTTGAAGGCTCGCCGCAGCCGCGGCAGTAGCTTATGCTTGAGGACGCAGCGTATTTCTCCTTTAGCTTTGGCAGAACCTTAATGAAATTGCTGACTATGTTCTGCTTTGCACCTGGATGCTGCTGCTCCAGGCCGTTAATAAAGTCCCTTATCGCTGCCCTGAAGGAGATGCGGGCGTGAGGGCACTCGTTGAACCGGATTCCAAAATTCTGCAGGAAAGCGTAGGCTGCGACCTCCTTCTCATGGCAGAAGTAAAGCGGCTTCACCCTTTGCACAAACTTCCTGCTCTCAACAACTCCAGTAAGGGGCCCGAGCCTGGCAGCCAGCTCGAGGTTACCCTTCATGAAATTCATCACAATCGACTGGGCTTCGTCATCGAGGTTATGGCCTGTGGCAATCCTCGTAAAGCCCTTTGCCCCGGTGTTCAGGAGGTATCTTCGTAGTGTGCCGCAGATGTTGCATGGCAGCACATCAACCTTCTTCAGGGCATCATGCAACGAAAAGCCAAATGTCTCTTTGTACGACAAAGTTTTCAGAGGAATATTGTTGCGGCTGCAGAAGCTGCTGAGGTCTTCCAGCGTAACGTTGCGGTAGCCTGGGATGCCCTCGTCAATGGCCAGAGCGGTCACGTTGCCAAACCATTTATTAAGAAGATAAAGGACTGTGGTGCTGTCCTTGCCGCCGCTGCACGCAACAATAACCCTGTCTTTTTTGCTGATAAGCTTGTATTTCTTTACCGTTGCGGCCACTTTTGACTCGAAATAGCTAATAAAGTGGCTCTTGCAGTAGGGTTTTGTCACGTTTATAACCGCAGATTCGCCGCATTTGCTGTGGCTGCAATTTACCATCCCGCCTGATTGTTGTGGAAAAGTATAAAAAGATTCGCAACAGGGCAGGAAAGATATGCAACAAATGTCAGTAACTGCAGGGAAAGACAAACCTGCCGATTCTAACCGCAAAATAATGATAGGGCTGGAAGTCCACGGCTACCTCAACATGGCTGAGAGCAGGGCAAAGCTGTTCTGCAACTGTGCCATTAATGCAACTGCCGAGCCGAACACCACAATCTGCCCTGTTTGCACAGGCCAGCCTGGAAGCAAGCCCATGCTGCCGAACAGGGAGGCGATAGACAAAATCGTTGCAATTGCTGCCATGCTGGACTGCAGGATAAATGAGAGGCTTATATTCCAGAGGAAGCACTACAGCTGGCCGGACATGCCTACTGGATACCAAAGGACTATGTCTGGCAGCTACTCAGTGCCTGTTGGGCAGGAAGGCAGCTTCCTGGGAATTGGGATTGAGGAAGTGCACCTTGAGGAAGACCCGGCAAGGTGGGACCCTGAAACAGGCCAGGTTGACTACAACCGAAGCGGATACCCGCTTGTTGAGATTGTCACAAAGCCGGATTTTGCATCATCAGAAGAGGTGAGGGTGTGGCTCAGGAGGCTTACTGCAACATTAAGCTACATAAAAGCCGTAAACCCGGACCTGGGAATCAAGTCTGATGTCAACGTTTCTGTTGCTCCTGATTTCGGAAGGGTTGAAATAAAAAACGTAAACTCGTTCAGGAGCATAGTAAGGGCCATTGAATATGAAACGGCAAGGCAGCAGCGCGAGGTAAAAGAAGGCAAGAAAGTCTCCATGGAAACAAGGGCATGGCGCGATGGCGAGGGCATTAGCGTCTTCATGAGGCAGAAGGAGACCGCTGTGGATTACATGTTCATTCCGGACCCTGACCTTCCAGCCGTAAAAGTTACGGCATCTGAGATTAAGAAAATAGCCGAAAAGCTGCCTGAAAAACCAGCAGCAAAAATAGAGAAATACGTCAAGCAGTGGAAGATTGACCACGTCGATGCTGAAGTATTAAGTTCAGAAATACTTCTGGCTGGGCTGTTTGAAAAGGTTGCTGTTGTTGTCAATCCGATTCTGGCGGCAAGGTGGCTCAGAAGGGAGCTGCTGCGTGTTTTGAATTACAACAAAAAAGAGCTGGAAGAGGTAAAACTGGATGAAAGGCACATGATTCAGCTGCTGAAGCTTGTTGAAAGCCGCAGGATAACAGACGAAACAGCAAAGGGCATTCTGGAAAAGCTTGTTGAGAAACAGTTTGATGTAGGGGAGTATGTAAGGAAAAATAACCTATTCGCAGTTGCCGCAACTGATATTTTGGAAAAGTACTGCGAGGAAGCCATAGCAGAGAACCCGCAGGCAGTTGCCGACTTTAAAAACGGCAAAGAAAAAGCGCTGAACTTCATTATAGGTTCGGTCATGAAAAAATCAAGGGGAAAGGCAACTCCGCAGCAGGTTACTGAGATACTTAAGCGGCTGATAAAGTGAAATGACAAACTTCATTCTGATTCACAGCACAGGCGGCAACCCTAGCGAGGTATTTTACCCTTGGCTACGGAAAGAGCTGGAAAAGAAGAAGCACAAAGTCTATGCCCCGTTCTTCCCGACACCAATAGGGCAAACGCTTGAAAACTGGATGCGGGAGTTTGAGCCGTACTGGGAATTTGTCAATGAAGAAACAATTTTTGTTGGCAGAAGCATCGGGCCCGCTTTCATACTTAGACTGCTCGAAAGGACTGATGTTAAAGTCAAAGCCGCATTTCTTATAGCAGGATTCTGCTCAGACATAGACCTAGACGAGTTCAAGCCCCTGACATATTCTTTTATCAAAAAGCCATTCAACTGGCAGAAGATAAGGAAAAACTGCGGCAGGTTTTTTGTTTACAACTCAGACAACGACCCATATGTTCCTTTAGAAAGAGGTGAAGAGTTGGCAAATAACCTAGGCACAGAACTGGCTCTAGTGAAAGGAGCTGAACACTTCTGGTTTAAGAAGTTTCCAAAGATTTTAGATGATATCCGAAAATGTTGCCAGGTTAAAAATTTCAGGAAAAGCGTATAATTTTCACAAAAACAGCTTTTTCTCGTAAAGTTTCTTGGCAACAACGAATATTTTGCGAATTCTCCGTCGTATTTTCGGCTTTTTCGCCGCAAACCACTTTAAGTTCTAAAACACGTTGTAGTCCATGCAGCGCAAAAACAACGATAACAGAAACTCGTTACATGCGAAGCGAAGCCACGCCTTGAATGAGGCAATAGCTGCCGCAAAAGAGAACAAAAGCGAGCTTGAGATAATAATCAGGGCTGAAGAGGGAAGGAAAGAGGATGTTGCAAGGCAGCTGCAGAGGATAGGCACAGTAAGGCACGTTTATGAGCTTGTTCCATACCTGAGCCTGAGGTGTGATGCAGACTACGCTGACATTCTGAGGAAGGCCTCTTCAGGCAAGGTCAGTGACAGCGTGTTTGAGAAGGGCTTCAGGAGCATAATCTCGGCAATAACTGCTGTTGATGTTTCTAACAATTTCACGATTCCAAAATTATCGGCTGCAGCAGTGGTTATTCCAAAACCGAGAATTCAGACAGGGTTGTGGAACCTTGAAGCGATTGGTGCGTATGAGGCAAAGCAATATGGCAGCGGTGAAGGCGTATCTGTTGCAGTTATTGACAGCGGCGTTGACTATAACCACAGCCAGCTGAGGCAGAGGTTTGGCAGCGTAAAAGGCTACGACTTTGTCAGGAATAATGATGAGCCATTGGATGAGAATGGCCATGGCACTCATGTTTCTGGAATTGCGGCAGCTGCTGATTACGGCATTGCAACATCGTGCAGGCTTTATTCTGTGAGGGTGCTTGATGCAAATGGTTCAGGGACTGAGGCAGATGCCATAGCTGGTATAGAATGGTGCATCAAAAACGGCATTGCCGTTGCAAACATGAGCTTTGGCGGGCCGGTCGCGTCGCAGGCGCTGGAAGAGATTTGCCAGTATGCCTGGCAGCAGGGAATCCTTCTTGTTGCGGCTGCAGGCAACAACGGCTACGGCGCAAACTACCCTGCTGCCTTTGGCGAGCCGGTGATAGCCGTTGCCGCTGTTGACGAAAACCTTGAGCACCCTGACTTCAGCAGCATCTGGGAAACAAACGACATTTCAGCCCCAGGCGTCGGTATAGCTTCAACTTATATCAATGAGGGCTACGCAAGGCTGTCAGGTACTTCTATGGCAGCCCCGCACGTTACAGGCAGCCTTGCACTGGCCCTTTCAATTGCATCTGGCGAAGAGGAGAGCCTTGAAGAAATTATGAAAGAAACAGCTGACAAAAAAGGCGAGCCGGACGTATTCGGGGCAGGCGTTATCAGAGCTGATAGGATAGCTAAATATCTTACAGAGCATCAGCATCAGAATGGAAGGTACAAATTGCCGCTGCCGCAGCTTGCAAAAAATTATTTGCAGCTTGAGAAAGCAGCTGATGCCGCACTGAACAGCTTCGTAAAAGATGCCGCTGCCGAAGTAAGGAGGTGGCTACGATGAGCGGAACAAGGCCAGAGCTTGAACGCATGGTTCAGGATAACTACATTATTTACGTGCAGCGCGACGCAGCAAAGGCAAAGCCAGAGGCCGATGCAGAAAGGCTGCAAATGTTCAAAACGCTTATTGAACGGACAGAGCAGCTCCAGCAGCAGTACGGGGAAGGCACATTCATCTGCTACAGAAGGTTTGAATACCTGAAGGCGATAGCTGCCGTAATAAAAGACAACAGCATCGTTGATGCGCTAAAGAGCGAGGGCTATGTTGTTGAGAAACAGGGAATCATGAGAGCACAGCAACAAGAACTGGAACATGATTAAAGGCGAATGCCAAGAACACTTGCAAAATCAGCCCTGACGCGCTTCTCAAAATCAGCGACTGTCTCGCCTTCCTCTTTTTCCTTTGCGAGGATGTGAAGCAGCTTATGGGCAATCTCTTTTTCCTTATCGGCGCTAAAAGCCTTTGACTGGCCCACGTGCTCGCCAATCAGCTTCTGCTCAATGTCCTCAACGCTGTGGTAGTCAACCTTGACCTCTTCAAAATCCTCGCCTGAAAGCTTGCTGATGTTCCGGGTAACGTAAACCGCGCCCTTGCCATAAGCGGCATCAAAAAACTGCTTGAAGTTAATGTCCCCGGGCTTCCCTGACTTTAGCGTACCAGCCACCCTCAGGAGAACTATCGTGTTGTAAAATTCCTTGCGTTCAACAGCCGAGAGCAGCTCGCTGCTAACCTCCCCAGGACTCTTCTTATCAGCATCAATGGCAACGGTGAAAACATTGTGGATGATTATTGGATGATGAGTTATTTTTACGCCGCTCGCATCATTGCTGCTTTCTGCCTCAACTATGTAGAAGCCGCCGCTGCCAAGAAGCTCAAGTTCATCAAAGCTGTTCGGAAAAAGAGGCCCGGGCATTGTTATCAGGCCATAACCCTTAACGTTCCTCTCGAAAACCCTGTGGATGTGGCCCCCGGCGTAGTAGCCAAAGCCCTTCGGAAACATTGCCAGGGGAACAGCCTCCATCTGCTCCAGGCCCTTCGGCTTGAACTCCTCAATCGCTGTGTGGAACATGAAAATCTTGAAGCCAGGCTCCTTCTCAAGACTTTCCAGAAGAAGCTGCTCATAGTAATGCTTGTCCAGCATGCCCTTCTTCCCGCCAATCCCAGTTATCTTGGCGCCTGTTCTTTCATCAACCGTGAACTTTAACTCTATTTTTCCATCATCATTGCTGCTGCCACGCATTACATTCGTGAAAAGCCCTGCGTTCTCAAGCACATCAAGCATTGTTTTGCCTGTTGGCGAGTAGTCGTGGCTGCCTGGGATAATGTAAACCGGAAGCTTCCTGTCACTCAGTTCTTTTAATTTGCTGGTGACCTCCTTAAGCCTGTCAATTGACGGCAGCGAGGTGTTGAAGAAATCACCTGAGATAAGGATGAAGTCAACGCACTTTTCAATACAAATGTCAATGGCCTTGGCAAAAGCCCTGGTGCTGGCCTCCGCAAGCCTGTCATCAGCCCATGAACCTATATGGATGTCTGCAAAGTGCGCAAATTTCATGAGATTTGGGAATACTGCGGCGTTTTTAACGTTTTTGTACTGTTAAACTGTACTGCTTGTTCAGTATAAGACACCTTATACCCCTTATGAAAAAAGATTATCTAATTCTTTGGACAATATACGGTTTAGGCATAAGATGTTTCGGCAACAACCGCGAATTATTCGCTGTTGCAGAATAAAAGCCAGGCCGTAAGAAAAACGATTGAAAAAGAGGTGGTTTTGATGATAGAGAAGGATAATGCGGTGCTTCTGGCGCATTTGCGCAGGAACGCCAGGATTAAGCTAACTGCAATTAGCAGGAAGACAGACGTGCCCGTGTCAACGATATTTGAGAAGATAAACGGCCCACTGCGAAGCTACGTGCAAAGGTACACCTGCCTGCTAAACAACAGCGAAATAGGGTTTAGCTCAAGAGCCACAATAATACTGAAGGTTGACAAGGAACAGAAGGCCGAGATAGGGCAGCACCTTGAAAGGCACCCAAACGTGAACTCCCTATACAGGATAAACAACGGCTACGACTTTATGCTGGACGTGATATTCAAGCAGATGATGGACCTTGAGGAATTCATCGAGCAGCTTGAGCGCAGGTTCAGGATAAAGCACAAGGAAGTCTACTTTATCATCAGCGAGGTAAAGCAGGAAAGCTTCCTTTCGGATCCGGAAGCAGTCAAGCTTGTTCTGGAAAAGCAGCAGGACTCTCAAGGCCCAGCCAAAAAAAGCCGCCGCACAGCTAAGTAAAGGCAGCAAAACCACAAAATATTAATACGTGTATGTTTAAACGTATGTTTATGGTGACTAAGACGTTGACAATAACAAAAGACGCATATGAAAGGCTCAAAATGCTCAAAAGGCCAGATGAGAGCTTCAGCAAAGTGATAAAGCGCATAACAGAAGACAAGCAGGACATCATGAGGTTTGCGGGTATTTTAAGCGATTTAAGTGAGAAAGACTTTGAGGAGATGAAACAATCAATACGAGAACTGCGTAAGCGAGGCGTGAGCAGGCTGAGGGACCTCTAATGGAACAGGTATGCCTTGACAGTACGTGGATTTACGATTTCCTCAGGGGCAAACAGAATGCTTCAGCCGAACTTGAGGCAGCAAAAGGCACGCACAGCATAGCAACAACATCCATCAACGCTTATGAAGTCATCTACGGACTTCTGCGCAAAAATGAAGGGAAGAAGCTCCTCGCGGTTATGCAGTTCTTTAAATCAGTAAGAATGCTTGATTTTAACTTAAGCGCTGCGGACAAAGCTGCACAGATAGGAGCTACCCTCGAGAAAAAGGGGAAAATGATTAATGAATTTGACATCCTGATAGCTGGCGCAATGCTGGCTAACGGCTGCAGAAAGATAATAACCGAAAACATTAAGGATTTTGAAAAAGTTGATGGAATAACAGTATTTTGAATTGTCGTTGCATTCCTTGATTCGTCTATTCAGCTTCTAAAGGCAGTAGACGTAACAGGCTAGTTCGTATTCTAGTATACAAAAACGTAACATTTATATATTGGAAGCGCCATAGTGCATTGCATTTGAAAAAAGGGGCTCCCTAAGGATTTCTCTCCCATACCCCCAACTCACGTTAGGGAGCCTTACTTTTTTTACCAACGGGCTAAAAAATGAGGCACAACGATGAAGAGTCTCATGAAGAGTATCGGGTTTTGGCTCCTTTTTCTCCTGACAGCCGCAGTTGGAGCAGCTGCATATTTAACCAAGCAGCTTGACTTATCAAACGTTTTCAGCTTTAACACCCCGCTAACCAGGATTCTGCTAATTATGATGGTAGTGCTGGCTTCTCAGGTTGTTATCAAAATCGGCGTGTGGTTGATAGAAAAATACGCCAAAGGAAAAGACAAGGCCCAGCTTAAGCAGATAACTTCTATTTACAGGTACGGAATAGACCTTGTGCTTATCTTCGTCGTGTTGGGCCTTCTTTATGGCGTAATAGGGCCTGTCGTAACTTCTATAGGCTTTATGGCAGCAGGCTTAACGGTGGCTTTGCAGAAGCCCATACTTAACCTCGCAGGATGGTTGACTATAGTCACTAAAAGGCCGTATAAGATTGGCGACAGGGTAGACATTGGCAACATTGGAGGGTATGTGCACGAGATAGCACTTATGCATACGTACCTGAGCCTTATTGAGCAAAATGAGCAAACAGGCAAAGTGTCATATGTGCCGAATGAGCAAGCATTAACGCAGCCAATAGTAAATTACACAAAAGGCTCAGCACTTGTGTGGGACAGTGTACGGGTAAAGGTGCCTGCCACAGCAGACGCCCAAATCATAGGAAAAAAGCTGGCTGGGTGCGTGGAGGAAGTAGTTGGAAAAGAAATGAAAGAAGCTGCCAAAAAATGGAAAGCGGACATAAGGCCGGAGATAAGGGCGGCTATTGAGTATACGTCAACTCTACAGCCCTTCCTTGAAGTATCTGTCAGGTACCTTGTCAACGCAAAAATTGTAGCGTCAACAAAAACAGAGATAACGAAAAAAGTCTTGGCAAGGTTCAGTAAAGAGCTTAAACGCTAGAAACGCCAGGGAATGATTGTGGATGATTCAAACAACAACTGACAAAAAAGCGGCAGGAAGGCTGAAGGCAGACGAAGAGGAGTTCAAGGGCTACAGGGTCACAGTAATACAGAAAAAGGCAATAAACCCCAAAGACGTCATCCCAAAACACGTGCTGGAAGAGATAGACAGGGTCTACAACCAGAAAAAGCTCAACTCATTCTTCAATGCCGCAATGCCTGAAAAAAACACACTTTCCAAGACAACCACGCAGCAGCAGATGCAGCAGCAACAGCCTCAGCAATACCCACCACAGCCTAATCAGCAACCAATTGCAAAGACGGTAACAGAACGAGTCCTGAAAATCCAGGCTGTGCCGCAAAGCCAGACCCTTTTCATATCAGAACAGCTCAGGCAGCTACAGCAAAAAGAAACCCAAAGCGGGAAAGCAAAAAGCGACAACCTGTCACAGCTTAAAGACCCCTACAGCCAAACCAATGTAGAGGAGCTGATAGGAAAAGCAGCAGCACGGCTATCGAAAGATGTTGGTGCAGACTGCATAATTTCGATAGAGAAAGCCCAGAAGGAAGCGCAGGATTTCAACTTCATTTACGTAAAAGCAGCAATATTCAAGAAAACAGCGAAGAACGTCCACACGAAGCTCAGCTACAACACAAAAATGAGGAAGCAGATAGGCGGCTCAACCCTGCCTGTAAAGGAGCTGCTGATGGAAGCAGTCAACAGGCACTTCGTCAACAAAGGCGAAAGAATAGTCTGCGTTGCTGATGAAAGCCTCGGCATGGGCTACAAAGGGCTCATATTTGTGTTCGATGTTGACAAGATATTCTTCAACATGAGCATCCACAACCTAACAGAGAAGATAAACAGCGACGTGCTTGAGGCAATACTAAATGTTGCCATGGAGATAGTAAGCGAAGGCCGCGAGGGAAGAAAAATCGGCACAGCTTTCATTGTTGGCGATGCCGGGGAGATGTCAAAATACGCCAGGCAGCTCATAATAAACCCGTTCCAGAATTACCCTGCGGAAATGAAGC
>JACPIH010000023.1 GCA_016188155.1 Candidatus Woesearchaeota archaeon
CTTTAAATACCCTAGCCGGGCACATGTCCAGTGTCCAGTGACCTTTTTCCCAGCTGCGGCTGGCAAAAAGCTCAACCAAAAAACGCTGCAAAAGCACCCCCTGAACTCAAGTCGCTTTTCAGCGACTGAGCCCAGTCGCAAGTCCTGCTTCGGCAGGACTGCGCAGTCGGCTACTGCCGACTTGCGACCATTGTCGACTTGGGAAACTGCGAAAAGGTTCGTTTAATAACGTAGAAAGCATACCTTTATATACTCCAAATAACCCCTAAAGTGCATACAGGATTTCTCGCAGTAGTATCGTGGGGGCCATGTAGATAAGTATAAGCTATAGGAATTATAGCAATAGTAGGTGTATAGAGAATGGCATTTGGCGAACCAAGAGAAATGCACCAGATTACCTGCTCTGAATGTGGAGCACAGTCTGAGGTGCCTTTCAAGCCGGCAGAAGGCAGGCCTGTATATTGCAGGGACTGCTACGCAAAGCACAGAACACCAAGGCGATAAGTCGTCTCACGTTTCTAGTGTGTGATTTTTTCTTTTTTTTGTTTTTAATTATTTTTCTTTCCTGCTGCAGCTCTAATTGGCTGTTGCTGCCTACCCAAAAGTGAACGTGTACAGCCTGAAGCCCTTGCCTTTCACGTTTACCTCAACCACCTTGGTGTGGTAGCCGTCGTCCATGACAAGGTTGTAAAGGCGCTGCCCGTCAACGGTTGCTAGTGACTTCTTTACATCGCTGCCGCTGTTTGTTGAGTTCACGAAGTTCCCGTTTAGCATTACCTGAACAAGGGCGGGCTGCTGCCCAGGGCCAGCAACTATGTTGACTGCTTTGGCAGTGTATTTCAGCGTAATCCTGCCCTCATCAGAAACGAGTTCCATGCTATCTGGGGTGTTCTTCCAACGGCCTCCAAGGTATACAGAGTTTGGCACAAGGCTGCCATAATCTGAAGGGGCAACGTAACCTACTGTTTGCTCAGGCTGGAAACCCTCATCATTGCCAAGGTTAACCCTGGCGAACTGATAACCAAGGTAAATCTCAGGGGTTGCTATTGAAGAAAAGTCAACCCCAACTGCGTTTTCTGGGGAGGCTGTTTCCTCCTTGACCTCAATTTTCTCATTCATGGCCTTTGCCCGCTCCTTCAGAAGCTGCTGGACGACCTTCTCAGTCTCGTCATAGCCGCCCTCGCCGATGTGGTCGTAGCGGATTCTGCCTTCTAAATCAATGAGGTACTTGTGAGGCCAGTAGTTGTTCCTGAAAGCCCTCCAGGTTTCGTGCTCATTATCAAGGGCAACAGCATACTTTATGCCGTATTTTGTGACAGCCTTCTTCACATTGTCAAGGTCTTTTTCAAAATCAAACTCGGGTGAGTGAACTCCGATAATGGTAAGGCCCTTATCGCTGTATTTGTCATTCCACATGCTCAGATAGGGCAGTGTTCTTATGCAGTTTATGCAGGTGTATGTCCAGAAGTCAACAAGGACAACCTTGCCCCTGAGTTCAGCTATGGTAAGGGGGCCTGAGTTTATCCAGTCAGAAATCCCAACAAGCTCGGGCGCTTCCGGGAACTTGTCAGAAATACCTTCTCTCGCTGCTGATTTTTCTGCAGCTGCTGCTGCCGTAGCAACCTCTGTTCCTGAGCTAGTGTCTCCTTGAGAAACGTCGACCTTAAGATTTCCAACAAAAACAAGCAAAGGCAGCACAACTGCCGCCAGTACAAGCCCAACCAGCCACTTATTCATCAGGCAAAACACTAAAAAGGGCGTATTTATATTTTGCCTTATCTACTTTACCTGCTGCGGTGAATCCATACAGTCCTTTCAACCTGCACGTTCGGCCTCTGCGTAAGGCTATACTCCCTGTGCAGGGAAAGCTCCAGTGCCTGGCTTACCGTATCCTTCGCCTCTAAGGCGTTTCTCCTCACCACACTGACTAACTCGCTGCCCATCACAACCACCCCCCCTCACCAACATTAACAAGCTCCTTATAGCGTTTTGACTATATAAGTTTAACTGATGTGTCTGGCTTACAAACAGCTAATAACCGCCCCCACCACTGCTAAGAATATGCTCAAAGCATTTATTGTTCTGGCATATCTGGCTTGAGTTGCAAGGTGGGTTCTTGTATCTGCAGCCCTCCTTTAGAACGCACATGTTACTAGTGCAGCTGTGGTTTGAATCGCAGCTTGGATTGCTATAACTGCAGCCGCTCTTAAGCAAGCAGCTGTTGCTGATGCAGTCATAACTGGCATTGCATGCCGGATTGTTATAGCTGCAGCCTTTCTCCTCGGTAAAATTCGTGGTGTTGTCCACAACCGCAGCTACAGGCGCACTGGCGATGACTTGCTGCTGTGCCGGCTCTTTCACGCTTCCCTTTTCCGGACTGGCGCAGCCAGCCAGTAGAAGCGCAAGCAATACGGCCACAATCACGAATTGATGCCTCATGACAACCTTTCTGAATTTTAGTAATATAAACCTTTCCAACCGCAAAACCTTTTTATAAAAAGGTTTATTAAAAACCAAATTATGGCAGCCAAAAGAATCCATGCAATCGTGAAAGGAAAGGTCCAGGGTGTTTTCTACAGGGAGTTCACCAGAAGGGAGGCAGAAGCCCTCGGAGTGAGCGGCTTTGCGCGCAACCTCAAAGACGGCAGCGTCGAGATAATAGCCGAAGGCGAGGAAAGGCAGCTGAAAGAGTTTGAAAAAAAGTTCAGGAAAGGGCCCTTAATGGCTTTCATCACCGATGTCGAGATGAAAGAGGAACCGGCAACAGGCGAGTTTGACGGATTCGACATAAGGTTTTAGCCGGTCTCAGAATTCTGTGAGCTTCTTCTCCCGCCCAAACTTCACAATCGTGGTGCTGCCCTCGCTGCCGCCCACAACCTTCTCTGTCGAGATGAAGCGGTCGTCCTCCAGCTTGGCTATCCTGCGCTGGAACGTCTTATATACCATGCTGCCCCCGGCTTCCTTGTAAGCCTCGTAGGTTTCGCCAATCTTCCTGCCGCTGTTTTTCTTGACTATGTTAAGAATGAACCTTGTCTCATCTTCAAGCTCTTCTGTTTTCTTGATGCTGAACTCCTCAAGCTTTTTTGCTGCAGCCGCAACATCAGCTGCTGTCACATTACCTGAATTCCTTTCCTCAGCGGTATTTGCTGCCTCCTTCATCATGTACAAACCAGACCGAATGTCCTGCATATTGAAAGCTTTCTGGACAACCGCCTCAAACGCATCAGTATCCCAGACACCGGGGGCAAAGACGAATTCCATTCGCTGCTGCAAAACACCCCTCGTTTCAGTAAGGTTGTAAGGCTTGAACTCAAGCAGCTCAGCAGTCAGCCTTGACTTTATTCTCGTATCCAGGTCGGCAATCCAGCCCTTGTGGTTTGTAATCAGAATGATTGACTTGTTGAATACCTCCTCAATAACATTGTAAAGGAAGTCAACATCGTCAATCTTATCAACCTCATCAAATACGAACACGGCAGCTTTCTTATTGATGTCCTTCTTGACTATCTCAAAGAGCTCATCCCCTCTCTTGTTCTGGGTGAACTTGTAGTTGATGACGCTGCACATCTCAAGAAGCATCTTGAACGTGGTATCGTTCTTCCAGCAGTTGATGTAAAAAGGCATAATCTCATCAGTTTCCTGCTCAAGCTCAAGCAGCAGGTTCCTAACAGCAACAGTCTTGCCAACCCCGGAAGGGCCATAAACAAAGACGTTGCGGCCGCTCCTTTTCTGGAACAGGGGCCTTATTGCGGCGGCTGCCTGCTTCATCTCGGCTTCCCTGTACTTGACAACCTTTGGCTGGTAGTCGTAGTCCAGCCCCATTGGATTTTTGAACAGGCTCTCGCCGCTGCCAGTGCTGCCGAAAAATGCCATGAGATTAAGGGCGGCTGGAAGGTTTAAATAGTTTGTTGTGAGAAAGCTGGAATTATTGCCCAATAACCTTTTTGCCCATGTAAGGCACAAGCACATCAGGAACAGTGATTGTCCCGTCCTTGTTCTGGTAATTTTCTATTATCGCAACCATCGTCCTTCCCGTTGCGATGGCCGTGGAGTTTAGGGTGTGGACATACTCCTTTTCGCCGCTTTTGCCGCTGGGGTACCTTATATTCAGCGATGCTGCCTGGTAGGATGTGCAGTTGCTGCAGCTCACAACCTCCCTATAATTGTTCTGCCTAGGAAACCACGCTTCCAGGTCGTATTTCTTTGCCGCAACCGAACCGATGTCGCCTGTGCAGACATTAACAACGCTATAAGGAATTTTAAGCTGTTGCAGCAGTTCCTCTGCATTCTTTAACAGTTCTTCATGCAGCTTCCAGGAATCAGCTGGCTTACAGAAAACAAACATTTCCACCTTATTGAACTGGTGGACCCTGAACAGGCCGCGAGTGTCAACGCCGTGGCTGCCAATCTCCCGCCTGAAGCAGCTGCTTATGCCACAGAACTTCAGCGGCAGCTGCTTTTCATCCAGGGTTTCGTTCATCAGCATCGCTGCTATAGGGTGCTCCGCTGTTGCGATGAGGTAGCTGCTCTCCTCATCCTTCCTGCCCTCGTCAATCCTGTACATGACATTCTCGAAAGCAGCAATGTCAGTAACGCCCTCATACGGCTTCCTCTGCATCATCGACGGCGGCTCAATCAGCGTGAATCCTTTCTTTTCCATCTCGGCAGCTGCGAAACTGATAAGTGCGAATTCTAACTTTACCAGGTCGCCTTTCAGGAAATGAAAGCCTGCTCCTGAAATTTTTGTAGCTCGTTCAAAATCAGCAAGGCCGAGCTGCTCGAGAAGCTCGCCATGGCTCTTAAGAGGGAATGATGGCTTTTTCTGGACTCCCCATCTTCTGGCCTCTTTGTTCTCCGTGTCGTCCTTTCCGATAGGAACTGTTTCGTGAAGGACGTTTGGCAGCCGTTGGAGAATGAAGTTAATCCTGTCTTGCAGCTGCTGAAGCTTCTCTTCCGCATCTGCTATTTTTTGGGGGAGCTCCTTTGCCTCCTTGACCTTGGATGCTATGCTTTTGCCCTGCTTCTTGAGATGGCTAATTTCCTGGCTTAACCGGTTGCGGCTGTGGCCAAGCTTTTCCCACTCCTCCTTGAGCTCCTTCCACTCCTCATGCTTCTTAACTACCTCAGCTACCCAAGGGACCTTCTCTTTTTCGCCACGCTTCTCCAAATCCTTCTTAACTGCAGCGGAGTTTGCCCTGATGAATTTGATGTCCAGCATGCCAGCAAGAGTTTAGGAATCCCAATATAAATCTTTGCCTGCCTTATTGGCCAGAAACAGTAACCTTCAAGCCGGAGCCTGAGCTGACAGCATCAGAAATGATGTTGCCTATCTTGTTCTTCCTCGAAATCTTGAAAACAGCGTCCTTGCCGACATTCGCCGTCATGACATAGTCATCGTCAACATAGATTTTGACGTTTTTGTTAATGAAAATCCTGTCAACACTGAAAACGATGTGCTTTTTTCCTATCTTGGCATCAAATGCAATCTTGTTCTCCTCGCCATTTCCCGCAGCCGCTGCCCTCTTTGCGCTTAAAGGCTGGACGTCAATGCCCACTCCAAGCCTTTCCTCGATGGCAGCAATGTTTTTCCCTTCCCGGCCAATCAGCCTTGCTATTTCATTTTCAGGAACGTAAACTACGCATTTGCTGTCAGAAGCCATCTCGACCCTTGCATTGCTGACGTATTCCCTTAACTTATCCTCAATGGCAGTTGCTGCGAATTTTTGAATCGGGCTCTTGCTTCTGGCAAGGCTGCTGACCGGAATTACAACGGTTTCCTCGCCGTAGCTGTAAAGCTCGTACTCCAGCTTTCCGGTTTCAAAGTCGTTCACAACCACAACAGGCCTTGCTAAATCAGCTTCAGTCATTCCTTCAGGGACTTTGACTGTCATGTTCAGGCTCAGAATTTTGCCAACAAAGCCGTTTTTTATGAAGATAACAGTATCAATGATCTTCGGTATGACCCCCAGCTCAATCCTTCCATCAAATCTTTGAATGGCATCTATGGGGTTTTTTGCGTGAACAACACCGGCAAGGCCAATGCCCGCAAGCCTCAGGTCTGCGAAGAGCTGGAAATCGGCTGTGTTGCGCATCTCATCAAATACGGTGTAGTCAGGCCTCGACAGGAGCAGTATGTCATGGATTTCCTGGGGTGAGCCGTGGCTGATTGCGTACTGGGTTACATTATCAGGCAGCATGAGGTCGCGAGGCGCTTCCACAGTCTTCACAACCTTGTCCTGAGCGGCGTAATGCTCTGCAAGGGCTTGTGCGAAGGTTGACTTGCCCATGCCTGGCGCTCCTGCTATCAGTATGCCCTCTGCCTGCTCCTCAATCCGCTTCTTCAGCTTTTCAGAAAGGCTGTACTCGCCAAGGGAGAGCTTCTTGACAGGCCTCACAGCAGTAATCTCCCAGCCGTCAGACAATGGAGGCCTGGTTATCACAATCCTGTAAGGGCCAAGCTGCACAATTGTGGAACCGGGGCGCTCAATCTCCACAAAGCCGTCTTTCCTGACGCCGGCTTCCTCAATGATCTCGCGGGACATCTCCTTGACTTCTTCCCTTGACAGGAGCTTGTCTGAAATTTCGGAAAAGGACCAGCTGCCAGGCATCCCCTTCTTTGCCATTGGCACAACATTCTCTCTGAGATGGACGCTCATGGTAGCGCTGTCAAAGTAGGACTCAAGCCTTATGGCGTGCTGCATCTGCTCAATCTCAACAAAAATAGTAGGGATGTTCTTGGCCGTGGCAACCTCAGACTGGACCTTGTCAGCAGTCATAAGAGTGCCATCTGTCTCAAAAGCAAGCTGCCTGATTAAGGCATCAATCTCGCCAAGCCTCGCATGCCTGATTTCAGAAGCGTGCGGCCTCAAGCCGGCAAATTCCAGAGTGAAGCCCATCCCGGTAGAAAGCTCCTTCAAGCGCTTTATCTCGTCAAGCCCCAGGAAGCCAATGGTCCTGTTCGTGTTGGCCTGGTGCTCAAGCTCGGCAATTACGGCTTCGTGAATAACAACAGAAGAGGGCTTAACCTCCCCAGACTTTATCTTCCTGCTTACCATGCCTTCGATGATGACTGAGGTGTCTGGAATGAGCTTTTCTATCTTTTCTGATTTTTCCTTGGAGGGCTTTGCCATTGCCAAAAAAGTAACCGAGATGCTTTATAAATATTTCTTAGAATTTTAAAAAGAGGTTAGCTTCAACCGTTTCTTTTTAAACATGTCAGCTATCTGCTCAAACACAGAGTTAGATGACTATAGCCGTGTGCCATCTGTGCCATCAAGTTTCAGAGAACTTTTACCATGTTCTGACAGCAGGGTTATGTGTGCATCCTTAACTATCCTATCGATATATTGTTGGCAATCCACTTCAGGTGAGCTTACAGAAATCCTCACATTACTACAGTGATGGTTTATCGCAGATTCGGGTTCACTTTCGCCATTTCCTGTGCTGTTGCCATGAAATAACGCCACATTTATCATTACATAACCTAAGCCTTGCCTATCCTTTACAAAGTACCGTGTTCCCACACTAAACAGGGAAACTTGAACACTGGGGTGGAGCTTCCTTATTACAGCTTCCAGGCTATCAGGAGTGCCGTCGTAGTTGCCAACCTCCGCAATAAAGTCAGGTTTTGCCAAACGTCATCACTTTCAGTTGATTATGTCTGCATAATTCTCCGGTTTTCTACTCAAACTCCCTCAAAAACTTTATCAGCTCCTGTGCTGACTCAATCCCCAAAAAGTCCTTCTTGTCGAGTGATGGAAGCTTCTTTTTATTTTTTTCTGAATACGGGCTGGCTACGGTCTTTTTGTCAAAAATCACCAATGCATCTGCGCCAAGCAGCTGCTGAAGAGACTCAAGCTGGGGATTTGTTCCCTTTTTCGGGGAAACGTCTGTAAGTATAAGCTCCTTCTCCATCCTTGCAATGACGTCAAAAGGCGCTTTTTTTGTGTCGGCAGCCCTGAACCCGAGCTCATCGTATTTCCTGGCAATCATGGATGGCTTGTCGGCTACTGTTTCCTTTGCTATTGCAAAAACATCCACCTTGTTGAATATGTTGTTTCCGAAAAGCTTGTTTAGGGCAATCGCGCTCCTTAAGGAAACATCAGCCCTTTCCGACTCGTACTTCGCAATCATCCTCTTGGAAACGCCAACCTTCCTTGACAGCGAGCCAAGGGAATAACCGCTCCCTTCACGCTGCTGCCTAAGCTTTTCCCCGGCAACAGACGCTGTGAATCCTGCCCTTGTGCTTATGACGATAGGGAAACGGTTCTCCAGGCAGCTGCTGAATGTCCTGTAATTGCACGTGTAAACGCCAAACCTCACATAAACAACGCCATCCTCAAGAACATGGCCTGCTTTCTCAGCTATGATAATAGGAGAAGCGCCGATGTGGCTGCTGAGATTCTTCATTGAATCTGCATACTCCTCAGAAATGCTGTTGGCATCCTCAAGCACCTTGATAAGAAGCACTTGCGTATCCTTCCTTGCTACAATGTCAAAGCTTGCGCCCGTGAGGCTCTTGATGGTGTAGCCCTGCCTGAGCAAGAGCACACCAACTTCGTCCATAAGGGAGCGCTTCATGATACTGGCGGGGCAAGGACAATATAAAAAACTGCTGCTCCTTCAGCCCCTTGTGCTGTGAATCTCTGTCAAGTAAAGCAGTGCAACAATGGCTTCTTTCCCCTCAATAGCATCTTTAAAGCCATTGCTGGGTGCATAAACCCTTTTTCGGTTGCTGTGCCAAGAATTTGCCTGGACCAAATAGCTGTAAAAAGCTTTCATAGCGCTTGGAAACATAGAATAGAGGATTGCCCCTCCAAGAAAGCCAAAAACTGCGGCACTAGAGTCCTGTGCGAGAGTCATGGCAATGCCAGCTCCAGCCAGCCCTGCCCCACCTGCATAGAGGGCTTCCTTCAGCCAGTGAGGTGCTGGCTCTTTAACAGACTTATTGGCCTTGGGCAGGTCCATAATTACTGACGAGGCATCGGGCAAACTAGGGGCATCCAGCAAGATAGCGCTTTCTAAAGAGTCAGAGCCGGCAGATTTCCTAACGGCAATATACTTTCCATTAAGAGGCAAGGTTGGGTCAAGCTTCCTCACCTCGTAAACAACAAAGCCATTGCTAAAATACTTGCAGGTCCTGTAGCCGTTTGATTGCAGCGTTTTCTCAAGAGCCCCAAAATTTTCCCAAAGAATATCCTCCAGCGGTCGCCTAACCATAAAAAAGAGGTTTTTGCAATAATTTAAATATGTTTTGAAATAACGAAGCCTGCATGAGAAGAATAGCGGTAATCGAGAAGGACAAATGCAACCCTACCGGCTGCGGTGGTTACCTGTGCATTAGGGTGAGCCCTGGAAATCGCATGGGCAACGAGGTATTTGTAATCGGGCCAGATGGCAAGGCCCAGGTCAACGAGGAGGTATGCACCGATGCCGAGAGCATCACCGTGAAAAAATGCCCCTTTGGCGCCATACACATGGTGAAGCTGCCTGAAAAGCTCACTGAAAAGCCAATCCACAGGTTCGGAATAGACGGATTCTCGCTATTCAGCCTGCCAGTGCCCCTGTTCGGCCAGGTGAACGGAATCCTCGGGATAAACGGCATTGGAAAAAGCACGGCAGTCAAGGTCATCGCGCAGCTTCTCAAGCCGAACTTTGGAATTACGGCAGCGACGGGAGAAAATGGAGGAACTGGAGAAACCCAAAAAGAGTCCATAAACAAGCTGATTCAGATGTTCAGGGGCTCAGAGGCGCAGGTTTTCTTTGAGAAAGTTAGGGACAGGAGGATAAAGGTTTCAATGAAGCCCCAGGCAGTTGATGCGATCCCAAAAACATTCAAAGGCACGGCAAAAGAGCTGCTTCAAAAGGTATGCGGCGATGAAAAGAAAATAAGCGATGCCGCTGCCAAACTGGAAATAAGCGATGTCCTGGAAACTGACATCAGCAAGGTCTCAGGAGGGGAGCTTCAAAGGGTAGCAATCGCAGCTGCTGTGCTGAAAGACAAAGGCACAACAAACGTGTACCTGTTTGACGAGCCAACATCATACCTTGACATAAAACAAAGGATAAAGGTAAGCAACTTTCTCAGGAAACTGGCAAAGCCCGAAACTGCGGTTGTTGCGGTTGAGCACGACCTCATAGTCCTTGACTACCTGGCAGATTCTATCCACATCATGTACGGTGAATCCGGAGCATATGGCGTGGCAAGCAAGCCCAGGCCAAC
>JACPIH010000024.1 GCA_016188155.1 Candidatus Woesearchaeota archaeon
CGCTGAGAAGATGGGGTACGAAGGAGTCATTGCAGAAGGCGCAGACCACATCCTTGGCTGGAGAAGCCCTAACTTTGTTTACAAGCCAGTTAACACAAAGAAGATTTCGCTGCTGCTGAAAAACTACCGCCTATCAGACGACATCGCGTTCAGGTTCAGCGAGCGCAGCTGGAAGGAGTGGCCCCTTACAGCCGAAAAGTTTGCTGACTGGGTAAGCAATGTCAACGGGAACGGCAACACAGTAAACTTATTCATGGACTACGAGACGTTTGGAGAGCACCAGTGGCCTGAAACAGGCATATTCAACTTCCTCAAAAAGCTGCCTGAAGAGATACTAAAGCACCCTGACAACGGCTTTGCGACGCCAAGCGAGGTAATAAAAAAGCACAGGCCTGTAGCCGAGCTGAACATGCCAAACATCCTCTCCTGGGCCGATGTTGAGCGAGACCTAAGCGCATGGACCGGCAACAAGATGCAACAATCGGCATTGCAGCAGATATACTCAATGGAAGCGGATATTAAAAACAGCGGCGACCCCGAGCTCATTGAAGACTGGCGAAGGATGCAAATAAGCGACCACTACTACTACATGTGCACAAAATGGTTTGGCGACGGTGATGTGCACAAATACTTCAACCCCTACGACAGCCCATACGACGGCTTCATTGCGTTCATGAACATACTTGCTGACATCAGCGAGCGGCTTAAAAAGACAAAAGAGGTAAAGGCCATGAAGGAAGCGCTGAACGCTGTGCTTGACAGCAGCTAACACACGGATGCTTATGCATATCGTCATTAAGCACAAATTTTAAAAACAGCCAGCACTAAAACAGGCAAAGCTGGCAAAAGAGGTGAGTTAAGTGGCAAAAACAAAAAGAGGGGGCAGAGGCCATAAAAGTGGCAGCGCAAGCAACAATGCAAGCAACAGCGCAAGCAACGGTGTTACTGTTGTCCAGAAAAGAGTCTACAGGACTCCTAACACAACAAGGCTTGAGATTCTCGTCAGAAACATAGGAGAGGCGCCCCATGACAAAAGATTCGTCCTAAAAGACGGAAGGCTGCTCAAGGACTTTGTCGAGATGGCGCACGCCCTTGAGCACATGAGCGATGACGTCTTTAACCACCACGTAAACGCATACAAAAACGACTTCCGGAACTGGATAAGGGACATTTTCGGGGATAAAGAGCTAGCCGCAGCCATTGAAAAAGCCAAAACGAGAACAGAGATGCAGCTTGCAGTCCTTAAGCACATAGTCAACAAGACATTCAGCCAGTAAGGGAAAAAGAGCAAGTGCTAAAAAGAGGCGGGTGAAATTGGGTAAAACAAGCAGCGAAGACGCAAAGAGGATACTGTCAAACACCAGCCCCGAAAGGGCATTCTGGGTGAACAACGGCCCAATACTAAAAAGCGTCATAGAATTGGCCACAGCCGCAAAAAAACTAACGCCGCAGCAATTCGCGCACCATGCCAATAACGCAAAGAATGACTTTGCCAAATGGGCTGAAGATGTAATACGCGATTCAGAGCTTGCAAAAAAGCTCAGGCAGATTAAAACGAGGGAAGACCTTGAAAAGGCCGTGGCAAACAGGCTTGGCCAGCTCAGAAAACTGCTGAAATAACCGAAATCATAAATAAAAATAAGCGGCCGCAATCCGTCGTTGTTGCTGTTGTTGCCCGCTGTTGTTGTTAGGAAGTGGGGGTAGTGACTTTAAAATGGGAATACTTGAGAATGCCAAGCCAGAGAACTGCTTCTACTGCGCTGACGGCTCGGTGCTGCACAACCTCCTCGAGCTAAGGCAAAAGCTGAAAACCATATCACCTCAGGTATTTTACCACCACGTGAGCCAGTCAAAGAACGACTTCCACAACTGGATAAGGGACATTTTTCAGGACTACGAGCTTGCGAACGACATCCTAAAGGCGAAAACGCCAGCAGCCGCAGCAGCCACAGTTGACAGGCACCTCAAAAGAGCATTCCTTGCTGAAGAAGAGATAGAACAGGCCATAAGCAGAATTATCAAAGCACGTGCTAGGGCAATAACCTCAGTGCCACCTGCTGCGGCGAAAAGAACAAAAAAACGAAAACCAAAACGAAAATTGCAGCTGAAAAAGAAAAGGTCACAGCAGAAGCAACCGCAAAAGCGGCAACTGCAAAAAGTTCAGAAAACCAAACGCAGAATCAAAAATAGAAAGCTTAATAAGAAGCGCAATAGAAAGATTACTAAGATAAGCGGCAAACACATTCACAATAATCGCGGCAGCCGTGGAAGACGCGAAAAAAGAGGCAAAAAACAGGTTAACATGTGGCTAAAATGGCTAAAACTGGTTCCAGAACTGTAATAAGGCTGTCAAGGCCGGCGAGCGCGCCAAAGGCAAGGCAGTTCCTAGCCCACTACTTTGCGCTAGAAAGGCCAAACGTATCGCACCTCTTCTTTTCCAAAGGAGCGATTGACTTCCTGCTGGGGCTCGTCATTGGCATACTGGTCGGGCTGATGATAGCGATATTAGCAACTGGAACGGCTTAACACTCACGACTTTTCTTACTTCAGCAGTATCGTCATGATGCTGTGCGAGCTGCCGCAGTAGAAATAGCAGTTTGCTATGTTCATGCCCCCTCCCAGATAGCGGCTGAGCTTCCTAAGCTGCCTCTTGGCTTTCGTGATGCGGGGTGAGCACTTGACCTCGTAAAGGTCAACATCATTGCCCTTCTTTGCAAGGACGTCAACCTCAGCCAGCATGCGCTTCTTCGCCCTTATCGTAATGTGCTTAGAAACTGAATCATAATTGTCCTTAATCTTGGTGCAAAGCTCCTCAACATACCTATCATGCTTCGAAAGCCTCAAGCCATCAAGAGACAAGTTACACCGTCCTCAAAAGGTTTGCTATCTCCTGAGCCTGCTTTTAGGAGGCTTCACGTATTTAACCTTATTGTATATATTGTTTTTATCTGCCTAGCTACAATACAATTATAAACCATAAACCAACACGCTACTGCAGGCAGCAAGCGAGTAAACTACGAAGGTGATGTGAATGGCAGCAACCCCGAAAGGGATATCGAAAATAAAGCTTGATATGATTAACGTAGAGAGGTCGGTCTACGACGACTTCACCAGGTGGTGCTCCAAGCACGGCTACTCAACAAACGTCATTGTTGAAAAGTTCATGCGAGAA
>JACPIH010000022.1 GCA_016188155.1 Candidatus Woesearchaeota archaeon
CAAAAAGGAAGTCACACTGCAGCCTCACGAGGAGGTCTACATCGGCGAAGGCAAGCGCGACAAGATTCACCACATAAACGGCAGGCTGCCTCCAAGCAAATTGACGGCAACAGCCAAGGCCGAGCTTGAGTTCGTAATAGCCAACATTGTGAAGGCCAATGAAGCAAGATTCGTCAGCTTCTTCAACACAGCACAGCCGCTAAGCACGAGGATGCACAGCCTTGAGCTCCTGCCCAGCATGGGCAAGAAAAGGATGTGGGAGCTTGTCGAAGCCAGGGGGCAGAAGCTGTTTGAAAGCTTTAAGGACATGAAAGAGCGGCTTAAGCTGATGCCGGACCCTGAAAAAGCCATAGAGAAAAGAATAGTGGCAGAGATGATGGAGCCGCAGAAGCACTATTTGTTTGTGGAGCGCTAGTCCTTCCCTTCCCTTATTTCTATCACGATAATCTTCCCCTGCAGCTCAATGAACGTAACTATGTTCCCCTCGCTAATCTTGGCAAACTGGTCGTCGGTGACTGTTGCTGTCAGCGTCTCGTAGCTGACCAGGTCCATTATCTGAATCTGGCTTGGAGGCACCTTGGCAACAACCTGCCCTTTCTTGTTTATTATCTCAATATCCTCAAGGTTCTCGTGGTGGCCAAGGGTCAGCACCTCGCTCCTGCCGGAGAAAATCCCCTGCAACGTAATTCTGGTTTTTGAGTGCATATGGGTCCCAACTGTAACCCTCTCTTTCTGAGTAACCTTTGAGGGCTCGCCCCTGTTCAGGATACACGTGCCAACCCTTGCATCGGCTACCTTTATCATGAAACTTGTGGGCAGGCAGTTATTTAAAAAACTTTGGCATTATTTAAAAAGCGAACAGTATTCCCTTTTCTCATGAGAACTTTAGCTGCTGCAGTTGTTACGGTAGGGCTTGAAGCGCTGCTACTGCTTTCAGGAGCAGGCTGCGGAAAGGGTAATGAATTAGAGAAAAGAATAGCCACGCCAACCGTAACAGTAGCACCTGCTGTAACGCCTTCACCAGCGCCAACTACTCCTTCCAAAGAGCAGGAACAGTTCAGGCAAATGCAAAAAACATTGATTGAGTACTATACTGCCGCGAAAGGTCAGAACCACTACGACGATTCGGTTTATTCAGACCTTCTTTTGATGCGGCACTACGTTTATAACCCTGTAAACGGTAAGATGGGCGTCGTAGTTTCTGTTGAAGGCCTAATTACTAGCATTTACAGGGTAAACGGGCTGCCCTATTTCGGCGTTACACCATTTAGTGGCAAATCAGAAGCCAGCCCTTATGTGGAATTTGTTATGCGAGTATTGCCAGAGCCAAAAATTGATTATGAAACCGCTGCTCCCGGTCAGCTCATAGGAGCACCACTCGGGTCATCTGAAATCGCAGTTCCTATTGGCGTTGTTGGCGAAGTGTTAAGTCAACAGCCTGCAAAGCTAACAAATCCGTTTGGCATTGCGCGTGAGATTGCAAAGTTCATGTCAAAAGGTGTATTGCCTGTTGGTCAATATCTTGATGCCAGAAGCCCCTCAGGGCAGCAGCTATATGTTGTAGCTCCTACCGTGAAAGTCCTATCTCGTGACGGAACTTTTGTTTTTGCAGCAGGAAGCGCTCATTTACTGCCAGAAATGCCATCCGATGGTGTTTCTGTCGTGGAGCAAGTCATACTGGATACGCAAGCGCCTCAGAACATGCAGTTACTAGAACAACTAAGGAAAAGACCTTCGGAACCTTCATCATTGTAAACTCACTTCTGCCCATAGTGCCTAAAGATAAAAGAGAATGAAAGCCTAAAACTCGCCAGGCTGCCAGCAAGATTGCTGCTTGCACAACATTTTGAGCCTCAGCTTTCCGGCTTTTCCATCCGCATCGCAAGCTTGTAATAAAACTTTCAAAAAATTTATTAAAATATATGATTAAAATAATAACTAAATAATTTAAAATATAATTAAATATTACAGGTATAATATTATTGAATATTTTAATAATTTATTGCATTATTTTGACCATATTCTGAGAAATAATTTTAGAGGCTATCGAGAGGGCTCTTTACCTTCCTCAGCTCTTCCGTCGACACTTTGGTGTAAATCTGAGTTGTCTGCAGGTTGGAATGGCCTAGGAGCTCCTGTATCTTCCTTATGCTTTCGCCGCTCTCAAGGAGATGCGTTGCGAATGAATGCCTGAGGGTGTGCGGGCTTACAGTTTTGCCGATTCCGGCCCTCTTCGCAGATGTCGCAACGATTTTTTGCACGTTTCTGGGCGTAAGTGCCGTGCCTGCCTTATTTGTGAAGATATGTTCCGTATTCTTGCCATTGATGTAGTTCCTGAGCCCTTCAATAATGCCTTCCGAAAGTATGAAAATCCTATCCTTGCCGCCTTTCCCATCACGGACCCAGCCTACTTTTTGCGCAATCTCGAGATCGTTCACCTTGAGGCTGCAGCATTCGCTCACCCTCAATCCTGATGAGTAAAGCATCATCATGATAAGCCTGCTTTTTTGCGTTGGGGCAGACTCCAGAAGCCTCTTGACCTCGTCCCTTGTGAGGACTGTTGGCAGCTTTTTCTGGATTTTCGGCGTTTTCAAGGTAACGATGTTCTTCTTGAGAATACCGTCGTAATAGAACTTCAAGGCTGCCCTTACAAGGGCAACTGTGGCGGAATTCTTCTTCTTGTCACCCATCAGATGGGCAAGGTAAGCCTTTATGTCATCTTCAGTAACTGCTTCCGGCTGCTTGTTTATGAACTGCATGAACTTGTTGTTGTAGAAAAGGTAGCTTTTTACTGTCCTTTCGCTAAAGCCGCGTAGCTTCAGCTCTGTAGCAAGCTGTTCAATGCCCATGTAAAAACTTTATGCGAACATGCCATATATAAATCTTTTTGAATAAAAAGAAAAGGAGAAAAAAGATAAGAAAGAAAAAAGGGGAACTTTTGTTCCCTGATTATTTCTTGAACATGCCCATCAGCGCGTATGCTGCTGAAAGGCCAACAAGCACGTAAACGACGTTTGCAATGACTCCGCCAGCCACGCCGCCGAGTACCATCCCGATGACATTGAGGTCGCTTCCTACAAACCCGCCAATGCCAACAAGGCCCCAGTTGAGGCCACCGATAACTACTAACCACTTAGATACCGTATCAACCGTTGCATTTCCTGCCATTCAAATACACCTCCTAAAAAGTATTTTAGCATTTCTGGGAGGTTCATGTATATAAGATTATCTGTGTTGCAGTATCTTTTTTTCCATTAACCCCTGCTCACTCCCGCTCTGGATTGTCCCTGATAAGGCACGCCGCCACTGGAACAGTTGCTGCCTTTTAGGCCCCGACAGCTTCATGTGCTGCATGCGTTGGCGCATTGCCATCCTTTGCCAGGGTTTAGCCCTGTGGCCTTATGATGACGTTACCGAGCTGTTGCAGCCGCTTCCTGAGCCCAAAAGACAGCATTTGCCGCATTATTTCCGGTTTTATATGAGTTTTCCGATTGACCGCTCCACGTCGTCTTTGGACGACGGGACCAGTCGTGCGAACACGACTTGGTTTCGCAAAGGGGTCATGCCGCAGCCCAGATAATTGCCGAAAAAGCCGCAGAATTTCTGAGAAACGTTCTGATAACGACTATTAGACGTATGCTGTGAAAAATATCCTGTTTAAGGCCAATTTTTAGGCAGTTTTATAATCGGCTGTCCAAATATTCCATGCTCAGGCGGCTGTTTTGTCCTACCACTCCCGTTCTTGGCTTTTGCAATCGCTTTTCTATCTTCCCTTGTTTTTTCCTGATGACAGTTAGCACATAACGCTTGAATGTTTGAAGTTATGTCCTTGCCTCTAAGTGCCAATGGCTTTATGTGGTCAAAATTGCTACGGATGTTCACAGGCATCCTTTTCCCATGACGTTTTGCACAGTTCTTTCCAGCGCACTTTCCCCTTTGCCTCTCCAGGATCTTGTCCTTATCCGCAGAATAAAGTGTTCCCCTTGTAGTGGATTCTGGCTCTTGCTGACTCCCCCAACCACTAAAATCAGGTAATTTGCTAAAGTCAACACCAAAAGGTTTGATGTTCATTGCCTTATCCTTGTTTGAAGCCAGGTATTTATACCTTTCCAAAAGTCGCCAGGAAACCCCTCTTTTGCCCCTTCCGAAGCCGGCCGGAACACTTTAAACTCAGAATCTTGGCAGGTATTGGCTGATTTTATGGCCAAGAATGATGGCTGGTGCCAGCAGCCTGTCTTCAAGTGAAGCAAAAGTGCCTTTGAGCGCAGCCATGCCGCCGTGCTTGTAAAGGAAATTGCTACCGCCCATGCCTACAGTAAGGTTAATGACCTTATTAAATCCCCAGGAGCCAACAATAGCCGCGACCACAGGATCGGTGCCGAACTCCATTGCGCCCAGCTGGGTTGCAGATGCCAAAGGAATTGTCAAAAGGCTTGGAGGCTGCTCAATCCCCTGATAGCCTGCTGCTGCCTTCATAGAATCCAAGTATGAAGAGTACCTGCCTCTGTTAAGTAGAGGATAGAAAGCCAAGACATAACTGCTCATATAAGAAGCTGCGCTCGTAACCTGAGTAGCCAGTATCGTCAACGGGACGTTATGGTCGGTTACTTCATATGTAACATATGCGGCGACGGCCCTTGCCGCTGTGCAAACAGCACCGGAAGCAAGCTGCACCTTAAACTGCCTGCCGCTGAAATTCCTTTGGAAGAAGTGTTCCGTGCTTCTGGCAACATTCATGGAAATCGTGAATCAGCAATGGCTTTTAAGCTTTGCCACTGGTTGCCCTGTGCCTCTTCCAGTGTTTGTAGATGAAGTAGGAAGCTGCCGCAGCGACGAGAATTACCACGATAATGTCCAGTGGCTTGCTGTACTGCTTAACAAGCTCCCAGCGCTCCCTTAACTGAATGCCAACCCATAATAAGAAGGTGTTCCAGGCAGTTGCGCCGACGGCGGTAAATATTATGAAATGCTTGATGTCCATCCTTGCAAGGCCTGCAGGAATAGAGATTAAGTGGCGCACTACCGGTATAAACCTGCTAATCAGGATGGTGATGCTGCCGTGCTTGGTGAACCAACGCTGAGTCCACTCAAGCTCTTCCTTGTCGAGAAAAACAAACCTGCCAAAGCGGTGGATAAGCTCTTTCTCGCCGAAATAAGCTATTGCGTATGATAACAACGAGCCTGTTATGGATGCCAGGCTGCTGATGACTATGACGAGCCACAGGTTAAGTTTGCCGTCGGCAACGAGAAAACCTGCGAAGGGCATTACCAACTCAGAAGGAACAGGGGCAACCATGCTCTCAAGAACCATGAGGATGAAGATGCCAAAGTAGCCTGTGGAGGCGATGATGCCTGTGAACAGCTCGCTAAGGCGTTCGAATAACATTCAGAAAGCACCGTTGCAGTCGCTATAAAAAAGTTTAGTTTTATAAAGGGGCGCTGATTTGCAGTTGCTAAGATGAACATCATGCAGCTGATCGTGTGGAAAACGAAGTTTCTCACGTCTATAGATGACTGGATACGGCTTGGAACAATGACGATTGTTGCCCTTGTGCTTGCAGCGTGGTTAAACTTATCCGGTCTAGCCTTCACAGCCGTTATTGCTGTTGGCGTTGCTATAGACGTCCATGACATCGTTTCAAAGGCGATGGAAGATAAGCCGATAGTTTAGCAACGTCTGATCCGCAAAAAATTATCTCCAGAACGTGTCCTGGCGGTCTTCAAGCTCGGCTATTTTCCTCTCAAGCTCCATAATCCGCTGTTTTGCATCCCTTAAACTGCCGTCAAGAAAGATTATCCACTCGTTCATGCTCCTCTTCAACTCGTCCACGTCTGCCTTAACAGCATGAAAAGATTTTACTGTTGTTTGTTCAAAGCCACCCATTAAACCCCACCAACCTAAGCATTATGTAATTACTTGCTAGTTAATAAGATGTTGTTTTTAAATATTGTTGTTGTGCAGAGTATGCTAAAAGTTTTAATTAATTATCATAAGTTTAGTACTATAATTGTGATTAAATAATTTAACTATTTATTATAGCCTGTGTATGTTATTTTGATATGTTGATGTATGAACTAAGCGCTGTTGCAGCGTTAACCAGCTGTTTGCTTTTTTGTGTGAGGTTTTGGTCAGCGGGTTTGGCAGTGTTCGGCAGATTTTGTCTTAGGCACTATGAAGGAAAGTGAGTTTTGCAAAACAAATGTTTAAATATTGGAATGTAACTGGAAGAAGTATGGTGAAGATAAGAATTAAGATAGATGATAATTTGTTGGAGCAGTTTAAGAAGGTAGCGGCTGCACGTTATGGTGATAGTGAGGATTTTCTCGGAAAAGCAATTACCGAAACTATGAGGCGGCATGTTGAGGAAGTTGAACGCATGAGAGCTGCTTTAAAGAATCATCCAACATAGCTCATCTGCTTCTTGTCCATCAGGTCTTCGGTTTTCCTGCTCTGGGCCATTATGTTCCTGAGCTTTTCCTCGAACTTGACTGCGAGCTGCAACAGGGGCTTGTAGTCAACCTTCAGTCCCAAGTATGTGTCAAGCGCCTTTATTATCTGCGCTGCCGCGTTGCTGTCGGGAAGGCTTGTGTTGGTTTCTGCGAAGAAGCACGTTACTGGAAGCTTGCCTGCCTTCATCAGGACAGCCGAGGTGGGGCCCATGATGATGCCTTCCTTTAGCTTTTCCATGCCCTGCTTGGCGAGGGCTTTTTCCTTTGCTTCCGAGCTGGTGTAGTAGAATATCCTGCTGTTTTTTTGCACGGTTTCCTCGCTGGCGCTGCCCACACCCTCTATGCTGATAAGCTCCTTTGCCCGCAGCCTGCTGCAGATTGAAAGTAGCGCAGCAGCTGCCTGCCACCTATGGAATGCAGCACGACAATGTTGTGCTTGCTGCTGTAATAGGCGCCAAAGGGCTCGATAAGCTTGCCATCGTGGATAGCAACAAGGGCAGGGCTTTTGTCAAGGATAATCTTGCCAATCTGCTTTGTGCCGAGGTGCTGTATAAGGAACTCTGCAGCTATGGCGCCAACCATGCCAACGCCGGGAAAGCCGCTTATGACGACAGGGCTCTTCGGCTTCTGAGAGAGAGCTATTTCCATACTGACTTTATTTGGCTGCAGTTATAAATAGTTTGCGGTGGCCTATTATTGGAAAGAGAAAATTAAAAATAAAAGAAGAAGGAAGCTGGCAGTTTCCTTACCAGTTTCTCTTCAGGTGCTTGACAATGGTCTTGGATTCTTCCTTGAACGTTTGCCCGAATCCTATCCCGACAGCAATGGCAATTCCAGCGCCGACAGCTGCAATGATTATCAGCAGGGCGTTTGTTATGAAAGAAACGTCCAAGCCCATTTGGCTTAATGCTGTCACAACCACTATGAGGATTAATGACCACCTTACGACTGAGCTGGCAACCCTGACGCCTTTCCTCTTGGCGTGAAGCATCCTGTCAGCTGCAAAGTCAGACACTATCAGGCCTCCAAGCACTATAAGGACGGCTGCGAACACTCCTGGCAACGCCCCTGCCAGCGACGCAAGCTGTTCTGAGATTACGCCGAGGTTGGATAATCTGGCTGCCTGCAGGACAAACAGCGCAAAAATGTACCACTTGACAAGTGCCCCGCCAAGATTGGCAACGCTTATGAAGCCGATTGAATGGGCAAGCCTTGCCTTCCTTAAGTGGTCATCGATCTTCGTAGCGTTGAGAACAGCATGAGTCAATGCGCCCACGAGGGAGCTCAGGATGTACCCGAAAATAATGACGAGCACGCCACCAATTATGCTTGGCGTCACCTTAACTAAACTTTGCCATATGTTGACCAGAGGATCGCTCAAGGCCTGTCCTGTCTGCTGCAAATAACCTGCTGCACCACTAACACCGTTAGCCATTCTCCCGTTCACCCCATTTTTTATGGTTGCTTATAGGCTATCACATGTTGCCTATGCGACCTTATTTGTAACCTTACACGGCACTTGAACCCCCATATATTAAAGGTTTTCTTACTATTGCGATGGTGATAATGACTGATGTTACTAAATAGTTGCTAAAAAAGTGGCTTTATCGGTTAAGCAGCAACTATTTTCTTAAGAATAGTTTCCTTGCCTTTCCAGTCAAGGGCTTCTTTGAGGACTTCTATGATGGTTTCAACAGGGATGACGTCAACCTTTGCTGCACTGGCTTTGTCAAGGATTATGTCCTTAACGTTGCTTTTTGGAACAATGACCTTCCTGATGCCTGTCTCGACAGCTGCCTCAACCTTTGCGGAAACACCGCCGACAGGGAGGACTTCACCGCGGACTGAGAGACTGCCCGTCATTGCATATTCCTGCTTGACAGGTATGTTTTTCAGGGCTGAGATTATTGCCGTGGCAACCGCAATTGATGCTGAGTCGCCTTCAACGCCCTCGTAAGTCTGCAGGAACTGAACATAGATGTCATGCTTCTTCTTGATGTCCTCGCCAAAGAATTTCTTTATGATGGCAGAAACATTCTTTATGGCCTCCTTCGCAATAGCCCCGAGCTTGCCTGTAGCTATTATCTCGCGCGCCTCCCCTCCCGGAACAACCTCTGCCTCAATAGGCAGGATAATGCCTGAGAATGTGGCGCCCCCTCCCATAACAGCCAAGCCATTTACGCGGCCAACTCGCCTGCCCTCTGTCACAATGACCTCATACTCCTTCTTTTGCTCTATTATCTTGTCTGCAATCTGCTGCTCCAGTGAGCGGGCGATTTTCTTCGCGTCAAGGACGTGCTGCCTCTCTACAGCTGCCGCACCCCTTTCGATGGCAAGGTCTCCAGCAGCCCTTACAATGCCGCCGAGGTCCCTAAGCAGAAGCGACAAATGCCCTTTCCTGTTAGCCCTTCGCTTGGCTTCGGTGATTATCTCGGCAACAGCCTCCGGGGTGAAGTGCGGAATCTTTTTGTCCTTTGACACTTCCTGAGCAACGAACTTTGCAATCTTAGCCCTGTTCTCAGGGGTGTCTTCCATTGTGTTGCGCATGTAGACCTCGTAGCCATAGCCGCGGATCCTGCTTCTTAACGCGGGATGCATCCTCGCGACTGTTTCAACATTGCCTGCAGCTACCAGTATGAAGTTGCAGGGAACAGCCTCTGTCCTTACCATGGCACCGGCAGACCTCTCGGACTGGCCTGTGATTGGATAACGGCCCTCCTGCAGCGCTGTAAGAAGCTCCTGCTGGGTAGCAGGCTCAAGGATTGCAATCTCATCAATAAACAAAACACCCATGTTTGCCTTGTGAATCATCCCAGCTACGACTCTTTCGTGGGCTGGGGTGCCTAATCCGCCTGATTGAAAGGGGTCATGAAGCACATCGCCGAGAAGCGCGCCGGCATGGGCTCCTGTAGCGTCGTAAAACGAAGCTGTCTTTTTGTTGAAGTTGTCAACAATGACCTTCGGCGAAGTCAACCGAATGCCCATGCGCTTGCCCAAGTTAAGGAAAAGGACGTAAGAGACAAGCGAAGCAACGCCAAAAAGCGAAAACGCCATGAACATTACCCCGCCAAGAACAGGATTGATTGCAGAGTAATGGTTAAAGGCCCACCATGGCATGATTAGCGAAGCGATAAGCAGCATAACCAGGACTATGTTCTGCTGCTTGAACAGCTTGCCTGTTTCAAGACGGACACTGTTGGCGATATCCCTCCCTTTCCCAGCTGGAACCACCCTTACCAGATGCTGATTCTCATCATTCGGATTAGCGAACACCACAACGTCAACGAGCTTTTCCTTCGGCAGAAGCTCGGCCATTGCCATGCCCATCATGGATTTCCCGGTTCCCGGTTCCCCAATAAGCAGAACATGCCTTCGCTGCTTTGCAGCCTTCTTGATAACATGGACAGCGTCCTCCTGGCCAATAATCTGGTCGATGAGGACTTGGGAGACTTTCAGCTCCTTTGTTGTTTTGAAATTGAACTCTGCAGCATGAGAAACAGCAGCTGTCTCTTTCACGTGAACAGCCTTTCCCTTCTTCCCCTTTCTGCTTTTGCCAGCCCGTGCCATCAATCCGGACAATGATTTGGTTGTATAAAAGGCTTTGGGTTTGAAAATGCACGCCGCGGCGGGATTTGAACCCGGAAGGGCCTTGGAGACCCCCTACTTTTCAAGTAGGCGCGGCTACCTGGTTTCGCCACCGCGGCGGCAGTTACTCAATATTTTTACATCTTAATGGAGTTATGCCCTGTTTTCTTGAAAATAATCCTCAGAATAAAGAAATATTCCTGAGGTTGCCGTAGATTATGCGGAAAAATGGCGATTTTTTGAATAACTTCCGGCTTACCTGAAAAATCTCTTGCTAGAGTTTTCAAACTAACACACCAAAAGCAAAAAGTATATTAAGTAGTTCATCGATTTGAACTTTAAAGGCCTTGGAGATCACTTGTTACCAAACAAGAGCGTCTGCCGGTTTCGGAACCCGGCTTTTTTTCTTATTTCGTAAATGTTTTTATATGCAAATTTCTCATATTGCATAAAATGCCACCAGAAGTTGATTGGCTTATAAAAGAAGCTGTAAAGGATATTGCCGAAAACACCTTTCCAACCGTTGGGCATGGAAAAGTCCCGTACCTGACTTCCGAGTATGAGCTGCAAGCGCAATTGTTTGCGAGACTGTTTGGTAAAGGATTTGCTGTGAAAGTTGAATACTCCACAAATGGAAAATATGTGGATGTTGTTCTGTTCGAAAATGGCAAAGGGCGCTGTACGCTCACAGTCAGTGGAACACCTGACAGGTTTTTTGTAGATGAGTTTATTGCGCTAATAGAACTCAAACTCTTTTGGAATCAGATGTCAAAAGATGATGTCCTGAATGCCCTTCAGAAAGACAAGATAAAGCTCTTACACCTAACTGTTCCCAAGCGTTACGTCATCGGCTTTGATTATCTGGGCAAACTTGGTGAAGAAGATGTCAGGAACTTAAAAGGCAACGACAACGTTACACTGCTTTATGTAAATATCAAAAACAAGGAGCTACATTTCCTCTAAAACGTCAATCGCCAGCAGTCTCAGGCCGTTCTCTAACACTTGCTTAACTGTGGCACATAGCAGCAGCCGCGCGTCTCGCTGTTGCGGCTCGGCGTTAAGGATTGGGCAGTCGTTGTAGAAACTGCTGAACGATTGCGAGATGTCCAGGAGGTATCGTGACAGCAGTGCAGGCTTCAGCTGGTCTGCTGCTGCAGCAACAACTGTGGGAAAACTTTTAAGCAGCTTAACCGTTTTCATCTCAACAGCCGTTGCGGTCAGTTGCGAGTAATCAATTTTATTCAGGTGAGGGAGTGATTTGCCATACTTGCGGAATACTGAGCAGATTCTGGCATAAGCATACTGCACGTAAGGCCCTGTTTCGCCCTCAAGCTTCATTGCCTGCTCCCAGTCAAACACCAGCTCCTTGTCGTTATCGCGGTTAATCATGCCGAATTTCAAAGCTGCAAAGGCGATTTTTTTTGCAGCTGCCGCGACCTCTGAATCGCCCCAGTCATCGTGGCGCTTCCTGACCTCGGCTGAGGCAATCGACAACAGCTCGTCCCTGAGGTCGTCATAGAAGACAACGCTCCCTACCCTTGAGGACATTTTGCCTGTTGGCAGCATTACAAGGCCATAGATAAGATGGAACGATTTGGCCGCAAAATCCTTTTCCTTGCCGCCAATAAGCTCAAGCGTCTTGAACAGTTGCTTGAAATGAAGCTCCTGCTCCCTCCCAACAACGTGGATTGAGCGGTCAAGGCTGTACTTTGACATCTTCTTCCTTGCAAGGGCTATGTCCTTTGAGGAGTAAAGTGCAGTGCCATCCTTTGTAAGCAGAATGAAAACGCCAAGCTTGTAGGGCTTAAGGTCCATTATTATTGCGCCGTCGCTTTCCTTCGCAATCCCTGCCTTCAGCAGCTGCTGTGATATCCTGCGCGCTTCAAATTCCATCTCGCTTTCAAAGTAGAACTCGTTGTATTTTACCCCGAAATCCCTGTACATCTCATCGAATTCGCCCAGGCACCACTGCCTTGTTTCCTTCCACAGCTTGTTGAGCCCTTTGTCACCGGAATACATTTTCAGCAGCAGCTGCTTAACATCGCTTTCCAGCTGCTCGTTGCCTTCAACAGCTGTGTTTGCTTGCACATAGACGTTCCCCAGCCACCTGAGGCGGTTTGTTGCTGGAGGAGAGCCGACATTAAGGTTGCGGATGCCCCACAGGCACTTTGCGACATGAGGCCCGATGTCGCCCTGGTAGTTGACCCGGATCAACTTATTGCCGCTGAATTCTAGGATTCTGCAGATGGATTCGCCCAGGCAGATGTTCCTTACGTGGCCGATATGGACGGCTTTGTGGGTGTTGGCGTGGAAGTATTCAACCATCATTGTTCTGTTGGTTTTACTACGGCCGCCATAATTGTGACTTAACTTGCTAACAGCTTCAATTACAGCTGCCGCCATCTCCTTTTTGTTGACAAAGAAGTTAACATACGGCCCGGCACTCTGGACTTTTTCTATGAGCTTATTGCCGGCGATGGCGCCTTGAAGCTTTGCGGCAACTTCGGCTGCTATTGCTGCAGGGGCTTTCCCAATAACCTTTGCGAGAGAGAAGCATGGGAAGGCGTAATCGCCAAGTCTGTCATCTGCGGGAACCTCTATCTTTGCGCTTAGCTCTTCATCGCCGCTGCTGACATGGAGCTTTAGCAGCTCCACAATTGCTGCCCTGAACTTGTCCGCCGCTAACGCATCACCCATAACCCCACGACAAAAGCAGCTGGTTATTAATGTTTTTGCTGCCTTTTCTGGCTTTTGGCCCCTCTTTTTACGGCCTTATTTTCTTTCGGTTTTGCCGGAATTATTTCAACTTTTGCGGCTTTTTTAAGAAAATTTTCGACAGGTGCCGCAAATCTTCCACAACCCGTGCATTTTTTGCGTATTTCTCGCCGAAAGACATGTTAAAAGTGCCTCACACGTTAAGATGCGGCAACAGCAAAACAATGCGAAAAGAATGCAATTTCGTGAATTTTGTTGCTGCCGAAATTGGAAAAAACAGCAAAAGAAACCGGTGAGGTGAGCGAAGATGGGATTGGGATTAGGAGCATGGGTGATTAGGACAGGCGCAGTCGGGTTGATAAGCCTGGCAGCGTTGAACGGAGGCAGCTACGTGATGGACAGGATAAACGGCAGCAACGCTGTTGTTGAGCAGGGGTACGTTAGCCCTAAATCGCTTTCGGTTGAGGGAAAGAAGAACGCGCAGGGCAACATTGAAACCTACCTGCAATACAAGGTCGGGGATGAGACTGTTTCACTGCCCTGCACAAAAGGGCCATCCGGGCCGTTGTGCGGCAAGGTAGACTACTGGTGGCAAAGCATCGGAGCACCACAGCGCGAGGGATTTGTTGTTGGCGAATGGCCTGCGATAAGCAATGACGCGAAGCACAGCCTCCTGAGCAGTGAGCTTCAGGCGCTTATTGACTCGGCTTACAGCACACAGAATGGCACTCAAAAAAAGCTGCAACAGGTGCAGCCGCAGCCTTACAAGACACCAGTGCCATCAAAGTAAGCCGAATTGACTGAAGAATAAGTGTGGTCGGTTGAAATGATTGAGGGTGAAGTGCTGGTGGAAACTGTGCAAGTGCTCAAAAGTACAATAAAAGAGGTGAGAGGCATGTTTGATGAACTTGGTAAAGCTGTGCATGGTGAGGGAAGCAATGGCCATAGACCTTACAGGAGGGCAACAAAAGGAAAAGTGTCTACAAGCGGCACAGCTGGCAATGAGGAGCATGGCGATGCAGACTTTTCTGAGTTTTACGGTAGAAACCACGTGGCGCACCCATCTGAAACAAAAGCTGTCGAGCATTACCAAAACGCCATTTACTGCATGGGCCAGATAAAACACTTGCAGGGGGTTGTTGCCTACCGCGGCAGGATGGAAAGAAGCGGAGCGCTTCAGGCACTTGAGCGAGCAAGAAACACGTTTTACAGTGCAACTTCCGAAGGCCCCTTAAAGTTCCTGCACAGGCTTGCCCCTGAGCCAGTACCCCTGCTTGAGGCGCTTGTACAGGAAGAGATAGATAAGATGGTTGAAATGCAAGGGCATGTTAAACTTGCCATTGAGCATTCGCAGATAGTTGTGCGCCAGCTTCAGCAGTATGACGAGGAAACAGTCAATGAGTTTGGCGAAGCAAAAAAAGCCTTTCTATCGCTGGAGCAGGAACTTGTCACTACACGAGCCGACATTGTGACAACCAGAGGAAGATTAAGTGGCATGGATAAAGCAGAGCAGGACTACGTGCCTCTCAAGCAGCAAATGGACAGCCTCCAAAGGATGGAGAAAGAGCAGGTTAACGAGCAAGAACTTGCAGCCCAAAAAGTTGTATATACCGACAAGCAAAGCCCGCTTATACAGCGAAAGGAAGACATAGTAAGAAGGGGGCTTCACCAGCTTTGTCTGGTAAACGACTACGTCACCGGTTTCCTTACCTTTGTCCAGAGGACAAGGTCTGCTGAGGCAATCATTCCCCAGCTGGTCGAAACCGCACAGGTGGTCAGTGAATCCTACCAGATACTGAGCGAAATTTTCCAAACAGGCAACGTCGCAACCACCAAATCAATCAGCGAGCTTGTATCAGCGATAGACCGGGTTGATCACAAGGTTTACCCAAGTGCACAACTGGAAGTCCAGAAACAAAAGTACGCTCTGGAAGGCGTTGAAAGAAAAACAACTTTCACAGAGCAAGCCTCAAGGCTGCTTCGGGAGAATACTCTGGCGAATGCCCAGATGCAGCCAGACAACAGCTACAACGCTCCCACTAAACCGCAAACTCCCTGACAGTGCGCTGGCTCAGGTGCACGATGTTGCCTTTTGCCTGCCTGTCCTTGAACGACTTGTCAAGGGAAATGTAAGCGGTATCGTTGATGTACTTTTTGTCTACTGGAACGCCTTTTTCAATCATGTTTGTAATGTAGCCCCTTACCAGAAATTCGCTCTCTTTCAAGGCAGCAGCGATTTCCCTGTAAGTCAGCGGCTTTTCATCGGATCCGGTGTAAAGCACAAGGAAGACCTCCTTCTCCTTCTCGTCAAGGCCAATGCTGCTTTGAGCGCTTGCCTGAGCTGGAGAGCCAAGCACATTGGCAAGGGAAAGCTGCAGATGCTCAAGCTGCTCCTGCAGCCTGTCAACCTTTGCGTCAAGCCTGCACACCAGCTCGTAGTTAGCCTCAATTTCGTTAGTGTTATCGTTGATGCTTTCCCTGTGGTCGTCAAACTCCTCCCTTATGCCTTTCAGAGCTGCCTCAAACCTTTGCTTTAGCTCGTCATTTGCAGAATTATTTCCGCTGCCTAAAGTAGCGTTAGGTCTCCCTAACAGACTTCTCTCCATAAATTCCACCCCATATGACCCTTTTGCAAGCAAAAGGCACAAATCGCGGCAAGCGCGATTGTGCCCCCGTCACCAAAGGTGACGTTGGGTTCAATCCAAAACTAAACTATCAACCAACAACGATTAACTATCAGAGGAACCTCCGACCTTCCGGACGCATCTTTAAATAGTTTTCTGTTGCGGAAAAGATAGGTTAATGATGTGATTCGTTTAAATTAAATAATAGTAGCAGTTGCAGCAGCTATGGCAGCAGCTACAGGAGGGCTTGAGCAGCATGAAACGCAACCAATCGATCCCGAAATCAAAATCGCAACTAGCCCTAGTCCTGTCAAAGCTGGCAGTGTTCGAAAAGTTCGGAAAGCCCCAGCTGCTGAAAGAGCAATACGCAACAGACTCCGAAGCAGCAGCCGAAGCAATGTGGTTTGCGTACATGCATGGTGACATTCAGGGAAAGGTTGTTGCTGACTTTGGCTGCGGCACAGGGCTTTTGGGGATTGCGGCGCTGCTACTGGGTTCCGAAAAGGTTTACTTTGTTGACAACGATGATGATGCGTTGGCAATAGCGGAAAAAAACATAACAGCTGCTGCAGCTATGGCTGATTTTGAAATAATGAGAGCTGATATTGCAGATTTCGGCAAAAAGGCTGATACTGTAATCCAGAATCCGCCGTTTGGCACAAAAACGAAGCATGCCGACAGGGAGTTTCTGGCAACAGCGTTTAAATCTGCCGGCACCGTGTATTCGTTCCACAAGGCAGAGACGGCAGATTTTGTAAAAAGGTTTGCCGCAGAAAACGGCTTCAGGGTAACTAACATATTGCCGTTGCAGCTCCAGCTGAAGCCAACGTACGAATTCCACCGCTCAAGAATGAGGCGGGTTGAAGTTGGGCTATTCAGGATAGAAAAGGCAAGGTCCTAAAGCTTCCTGCCAAGCCGCATCAGATTGTCAACGCTTCTTCTCACCCTAGCTTTCTCCCTTTCGGCTTTTCCAATCTTCCTCATCCCGGCAAACTGCAGGGCTGCAAAAAGCTTCCCGGTTATGAAGCCAACCAGGAAAACAAGCAGGAAAGTAAGCATCTCAGATGGAGTTGCCATACGTGCTGTAGAAGCCGCCTAGTTTTAGAACTCACCCCAAGTTTTTTACCCAGTAATCTTAATTTAGGGATAAAGCTGTAATTTACGGATAATAAAGCCGAAAAAATGGAAACCGTAAACTACTTGGGAGCTATCGCTTGTTCCCTTATTTTTTGGATTCAACTTCACTGGTAACTGCCCAGTCAATGAGCGTTTCGGAAAGCTGCTGCAGCAGCACCTTCACCCTGGCAGCGTAGGAATCCTTCTCATCAAAGCTGTCCATCACGCTTAGGACCTCTTCCGCAAAGGATGATACTGTACGGTAATCTAAGGATTCCATGCACTTGAGAAGGTTAAGCAAAAGAGCCTGTATCTGGCTGATTATGGCCTTGCCCTGCTTCGTGCCTGGGCTAAGGATCAGCTGGTCAGCAAGCCCCTCAAGGCCCTTGGATAGCAGGGCAATGTAAAAGAGCTCGATGTGCCTGAGCTTTGACGGCCTTTTGAACATCAGCGAGCTTATGGCTGATTTCTGGACAAGGGTGTTGCTGCGGTCTATCTCCTCCTCATAGCGATAAACCAGCTCCTTTGCCTCGTTGGTCTGCATGACACGGGTCATGTTTATCACCTTTCTTATCATTGTCTTAAGAATGATGTCCGGGTCTTCTACTGAGACAGTTGATTCGCAGCTTATGGCGTCATCACCGAACTCAACAAACTCGATGCTGCTCATCAGGCGCTTCTGGTCAAGGATTTCAAGCGAGGAAATGGGCTTGTTTAGCTTGATTTTGAAAGACCTCACAGGGTTAAGGTAAGATGCAACGATGAACATGTTAACCAGCCTGGTGTCGAGCTTCCCATCATTCTCCGGGAAGGACAGCGTAAGCTGCTTCTCCTCGCCTGACTGCGGGTTGGTTGAAACAACAAGGTTGCCTTCAGATGACATGTCAAGAATAAGCTGCGAGTCATTCCCAATTCGGTTGGCTTTGCACCACGAAGCAGGCAGGTACAGATAGAACGTGTTTCCTGAACGCTGCACCTTACGGGTTTCCATGAAACATCACTATTCCCCTGCTACTCCACATAACAAATTACTATATGTAGGAGAACATAGACATACTTATAAACATTTGGTTTATATAAAATTAATAAAATTGTCCTTCTGGCGCCTGCCCTGCAAATACAGAAAACCTTTTAAATAACCTGCCAATGGCAAAAGCACAATGGAACTTTCTATAGTGGAAGAAACGCCAAAAAAGCTCGTCTTTGAGGTAAAGGGGCAGGGCCACACGTTGTGCAACATACTAAAGTCCAAGCTGTGGGCGAACAAGCATGTAAAGATAGCAACGTACAACATCGCACACCCGCTTGTCGGGGTGCCCAGGATGACCATTGAAACTGACGGCGAGGCCAAGCCGAGAAAGGTGGTCACTGATGCCGCAGAATCGCTGAGAAAAGATGTTGCCGAGCTCAAGCAGGAGCTCAAGAAGTTCAGGTGGTAATTACATTATTTCTGATTCGCCGGTTTGCCGTTTACAGCCAATTCTACCAAAAAGTTTAAATAAAGCGATTGCTTAAAAGGCGTCTGAGGCAAAAATGAGTGCAAAATCTTATCTGGCTATTTTGGGTGTGGTTCTGGTAGTTTCATCATTAGCGTTGGCAATCGCTGCACAAGCAGGGGGAAATGGCAAGGCAAGGGTTATTGCCCATACTGATAAAGAGGTATCAGATGCTGTGGAAAAGGGCTGCAAAGTGGTCAGGGAAGCCAGGACTTTGAAAGCGTTGATTTGTTCTGAAAGTGTTGCTTCGTCTTTAGGGCTTCAAGAGGATATTAAAGTATTTGCAATGGACTCCGGAGCCAATACACAAATAAGAGCAGATTTAGTGCAATCTTCTAGCAACAATGGAGAAGGAAGAAAGGTTGTTGTCCTTGATACTGGTTATAATTATAATCATCAAGAATTAAATTCTAGTTATTTAGGAGGAAAGGATTTTGTTAATGATGACAATGACCCATTCGATGACAATGGTCATGGCTCGCATGTTGCTGGAATTATAACTGCAGATGGAGTTGATGCTAAAGCAAAAGGTGTTGCGCCAGCAGCAGGTGTAATTGCTGGAAAGGTGCTTAGCGCTTCTGGCTCTGGTTTCTTTAGCGATGTCGTTGCCGCAATCTACTGGGCAGTAGATGGCGAGGATGGAGTTGCGGGCAATGTCTGCACCACAGACAATTCAACAGGCGAAACTATTTGTACTAATGACGACTTTAATGCAGATGCAATAAGCATGAGCCTTGGAACTTCACAACCTTACACTTACAAAGGATTCTGTGATACTGTCTTGCCAGATTTGACAAATGCAATTAAGTACGCACGAGATAGAAATGTAATTGTGGTTGTGGCAGCAGGCAACAGCGGAGGCGCAGGAGTTTCAATTCCAGGGTGCATAAGCTATTCCACAACAGTTGGTGCTGTGGATAGCAAAGATAAGATTGCCACATGGTCTGGAAAAGGAAGTGCAGTTGATATCTCAGCTCCAGGTGTAAATATATTTTCATCTTGGTTAAATAATGAGTACAAGACAGCAAGTGGCACAAGCATGGCAACTCCAATGGTAAGCGGAACAGTAGCATTAGTTAAACTTGCCCATCCAGAATATACAGTAGATCAATTAGAACAATCTTTGTTCAAGACTGCTAAAGATCTTGGCAAGGCAGGCAAAGATACAAGTTATGGCTGGGGTAGAGTTGATGCTTATGGAGCAGTAAATTATGCGCTACCCTAAAATC
>JACPIH010000025.1 GCA_016188155.1 Candidatus Woesearchaeota archaeon
AGGGGTTCGGGCAGAACAAGGGAGCTGCCAAAGAAGGAGGAGCAGTTGCAGGCAATGCCAGGAAGGAACTTGAACAGAGAAGCGGGAAGCCGGTTACCAGCAAAGAAAACTACCTTGATGCACCTGAAAAGGCAAAAAGAAAACTGATGAAATAAAATGCCCTTTGGCAACTACTTTATTGTTGACGTTGAGGCCTGCCCGCTGGGCATGCAGAATTAAGCTGGAGCCACTGCACAGGGCTGTTGCCAATTGAAGAAGACCGTGCTGAAAGAGCAGCTTTTATTCCATCTTCTGTCACGCCGTATTCTTTCTCTATCTCCTGGTGAGTCATGCCACCGGCCAGTGCACCAAGCACTTCGTCTACACTGACTCTGGTTCCCTTTATCACCGGCTTGCCAAACCTTGTCCTTTCGTCAATAACTATCTCTGCCATTGCGCATCACATATCCTAATCTGCCCACACGATTATATAAAGCTTTCTTCGTCCAGGTGATTTCAAGTTAAGTGTGAAGCCAACCGTGGTCTTGCAGACTTACTTTCCCCTTCCCTACGGTTACCGTGGGGAGGAGAAAGTAACCTGAGCGCAACTCAGGCACGGTTGGCAACTCATCCCGCTGCCACTAACCGCTCCATTCTCCAAAAATCCATGCACGGCCGATTCATTATTTTTCTTTGGTTAGGACTTTTCTTTATTGGGATGATGAAGAGTGGCGGGAGCTTTGAAAGTCTGAAGAAATAAATGCCCCGGCGGGTAAGGTACCTTTAAGGCATAACTTAAGAGATAAGAGATTTAGAGAGGTGGGCTTTCGTCATCTTCCTCCTCAGGTTCGTCAAGCTCATTTTCATCTACCAAGTCATCAATTCTTTCATTGAGCTTTTTTATTTCACTCCTTAAGTCTTGAATTTCTCTCTTGAGATGCTCTACCTCGGAATATACGTCACCAGCCATTATTCTGCAATCTGTCCAAAAACGCATTTAAAAACTTTATGCGAATAATCACCCAATTATTCGTCTTGCTGATTCTGTATAGCAAAAGAAACTCGTTTTTGTGAGAAGTATTATTTGGAAAAGCTTTATTAAAGCTCCTTCTATAGAGTTAAAGCTATATGAAAAAGCTAACGAGCATACTAGTAATTTGCCTTGTTACATTCTTATTAATAGCTGCGCCTGTTAGTGCATTCGGTCTGCGTGACATACTTTCCTTTCTTTTCTCACCATTCGGCAAATACATCTATAAACAAGTTAACAATCAAACAAACGATATAAGCGAGCGAGAGCTGAAAAAAACAATAGAACGAGTTCAACCAACTCTTCAAAAATATGATGAAACATCAAAGTATGATAATATGCTATATAATAATGAGCTGAGTCTCAACCAGACCACAACATATTGGTATGCTGTTAAATCAACTCATAACCCGACATCCATACCATTAGATGACCGCTATGCGCTGCTTAAAAAATGTTATTGGCTTGTCAGGTCCTTTGTGCAGAACATTAATGATACGGCCAGATATGAACTGGGATGGGACCCGTTATTTAATTATAACACACTCTTATGTATGCACGGCTATCTTGTTTCTGAAGGTAAGCTAATAGAGCAAGCTCGAACTTTGAATTTTGGCTATGAAGAGTCTAAAACGCTATTCTCAATTAATCAAATTATGCCAGATATTTATACAGAAGAAGAACTTGAAAACTTATTCGGACCAAGGTGGAGGGATGGCTTATATCAGGGAGGTCAAATAATGCCTTTTGGAACTGGCAGTTTTCTACACGCTTGGGGGAAGACTCAGATTCAACTTCAAGAAAAAATTGCAGGGATAAAACAACAACGAGAATCTAATACTGAAATTGTTGTTCCGAACAATACTGAATTAGAAAAAGTGCAAACGCAACAGGAGTCAGTGAATATAGTTACGAACTATGATTTCCCAAAATTGGACATGAATAAGCAGGACATTTATGATTCTTTTAATTACAATAGTATTGTTCAAAAGGCTTTTAGTGATTACAACAAGATAGGCTTAGATGTTAGTGGCGAAACATATACTTTTCAACTGCAAGAGGGAAAAGTTAAAGATATTACAAACGGTATGGATTCTGATGTTGACTTTAAGATAGCAACCAATTGGGAAAACTTGCGGAACCTAATAGTTGCCTATAAAGAAGGCGATACTACTGGGGGTATGAAAGCTTTTTGGGCTATGAATATGCCAATTAATGTCAAGGGGCATATTGCCTCAAAAATCATATAATGCCTTGATCTGCCATCAGGCAGATTTGAAAAGAAGCCCGCCAGTACGAGGACTGTATTTATCGCTTAATTGACTATTTACGATACTTGTTGAGGTGACGCCCCCCGTCCCTTTCCCCCCCTTTCCCGCATGGAAGCCTGAACGAGCTCAGAAGTTCTGATGATGTTGCTGTTCTCCCGTCCTCGTTTTTTTTGGGGTAAACCTTTTAAGTTAAGCGGCATTCGCTTTCCAGCATGCGCCAAGACATTTCCATAGACATGCTTGTTGGCAACGTGAACATGGCAACGAAAGAGGAACAGAAGTTCATCTACGATATTGAACACTATGTTTGGCGCGGCGGAAGCCGTAGTGTGATGCGCCGGCGGTTGGCCAGTTCCCTCCAGAAAAAAATTGTCGGGCTGCCTCCCGAAGCAGGAGAATTAAACTATTTCAAGGCCTATATTGACATTCGTATGGGTCCGGATAATGAGGCGTCTGAATTTCTTCGGGGATACACTCGTACAGCATCATACCTTGCCAATCCGCTGAGTGAAGGCATCCGCCACTTTGTGCATCATTATCATGAGAGGCACGCACTGTTGAATTCAGATTCCAGTGGCCTCACGCTCGTTTCAAACCGGGTTGCGACGCTGGAAAAATCACCACCTTCTTTTCTCCAAGGCGCTCGCTTCTTTGAGAAAACGTATCAGGGCCTTGTTAGCAAAATGCCGTTAAACTGAAGGCAACGGGTTTGGGCTGGTGGAGCCGAGCATGAAGGCGAAGTAGAAAAAATAAAAAATGCAGAAACCTGGTATACGCACTCGCCCTCAGAATGCGAGTGAAGCTTTACCGCCTTATGTTAAGTATGATACGCAAGCTTATATTTAACCTTTTCTATTAATGTGCCTTAATGGTGTTAGGAATTTTCGGCAAGTTGGGAAAATTTTCATTATTCGCGAGTTTTTTTGAAAGATTTCCGTTTCGCCCTGAAATATTTTCAAATACTTTAGAAAGATTCCGGAAAATCTGGGGAAAGGCATTTGAAAAGTAAATTCTAAAATAGCTTGGGGATGCCGCGGATGCAGAAACTTGGTATCTGCGCCAGTCTCAGAAACTGGTAAGGCTTTACCGCTTTATCCGGGTTCAAAAGCTCAAAGAGGCCGCGGCGTCTCCCTTTTTTCTTCTACTTATCATTGACAATAAGGCCTAAATGAAGTTGCGTCAAATAACTTTTACCATCACGTGCTTTTCCCTTCCCCTCCTCAATCTGTCTCTTTCTTGGACTCTTCCTTCCATTATGCACTTAAAGCAAGTTTCGCTGTAAATGCACATATACGGTTTGTCTTTGCTGCCGCCTTTCCAGCATCTCTTTTTGCACCTGAACAGGCTGAGGCCATGTATGGCACATTCTAACATCTTTTTCTTCATTCTGGTCACGACTCCAGACCTCATCAGCCAAGACATGCCTTTGCCCTGCGCTGACTGCCCTCTTCGGGGCAAGGTCTTAAGTCGCGCCAGTTTTAGCTCGAATTACTGACATATGCTAGGATTCTAACAGGAGGTTATACTTAAATCTTCCGACGATAATTTTTGAAAAATCCGAAAACTTTCCGGAATAATGCAAGAAAAGCGAAATAATTTCGGTAATCGCCGTAATAATTACGGCTTCTCAGAACGCTTTCCATAAACTTTGGGATAAAACTTATTAGGAGGTTAATCCAGTTAGTGAATCATGCAATCAATCGCCAAGCCAAAACAGCAAAGTATTAATACTAGTTATACTAGTATAACTAATATGGAGACTGCAAAGGTTAAGCTAAGGAAATGGGGAAATTCGCTTGGCACGACCATACCTAAAGAAGTAATAGACAGGGAATCTCTAAAGGAAGGTGATACTGTGGAGCTTACAATCACAAGGCAGAAAAACGTCTTGAAGGAGCTGTTTGGTGCGTTGAAAGGCAAGGAGAAAATAAAAATCTCGACTGAGGAGTTAATGAGGGAAATTGACAGGGAGCTTTACAATGACTGAGAGCTACGTGTTTGATACATATGCCCTGATGGAGATAGTAATGGGAAACCCTGTGTTCCTAAGGTATATGAAAACGTCAAAAGTTGTGCTGAACCCGTTTATTTTTGCCGAATTCTGTTATGGCCTGCTGAAGCGTTATCCTCTGGAATATAAGTCTTTTGCGGCAAAAGTGGCTGGGACGGTAATGCCTTTGGAAGAGGAGCAGATTATGCAAGCTATGGAACTAAGGTACGCCAATAAGAAAAAAGAGATGTCAACCACAGATTGCGTTAGCTACATTCAGGCGCAGAAGCTGGGAATACCATTTCTTACAGGTGATGGGGCATTCAGAGATATGCCTGGCGTTGAGTTCGTGAAGTAAGCTTACACCACATCCACGTCTTTCAGGCAGCTTATTACGCGCTGTTGGCACTCGTGGAGTGCTGAAGCGAGCTTGTGGTCCTTGGTTGCGGTTCTTGCCTGCCTGAGCTTGTCCAGCACCTGCCGCAGCAGCCGGATGATGTCCCCTTCCTGAAGGGAGGTGTTTTTGACTATGTCGAACAGGTTTTGGCCGGAGTAGCACGGCTGGGCTATTGCGGTTATGTCTATTACTTCCTCAAAGCGCTTGTCCTTCTGCGCATAATGGTGCGTTCGCAAAAGGTGCTGCAGCCGGTGCGCGTCCTGTGAAGGGAACCTGTGGTGGAACTGTGTGCGTTCCCTTCCCTCATAGCATACTGCGGCAATGAGCAGCAGTATCTGGTATGTGTTGAGCTGCTTGTGGAAGTCGGTTGCGAACAGCTCGCCGATAAGGATTTCGTCTGAGTAAATCTGCGAGGCGAATTCGCCTTTTTCGGTGAGCCTGCGTTCGCTTATGTAACCCAGCTTTGTGAGCTTTTCGCAGTATTTTTCAAAGTGGTAGTGGTTTTCTGTCTTTTTCTGGATAAGGTCTTTGCCGTGCTTCTGGAAGGCGTCAAAGTTCTTGCCGAGTATTTCGTCACTCCCCTTGGCGTTGTGGCGCTTCACGAGGTTTAGCACTGTGTTTATTGAGAGCCTGAACTGGGATTTTATCGGCTCTGTGTCTGCTGTTACTACCTTTTTGATTTTGGCGTAGTCAAATTCCTTCCTGTCAATCATCACGAAAACAAACCCTTCGGTGTCTATGCCTCTCCTGCCTGCCCTTCCGGCCATTTGGAAGTATTCCTTTGAGTTCATCGGCCTGAAGGTTGCCCCGTCGAATTTCCTGAGCGATTCTATGCATACTGTCTTTGCCGGCATGTTGATTCCTACCGCAAAGGTTTCTGTCGTGTACAGGACCTTGATGAGGCCCTGTGCGAAGAGCTCTTCAACGATTTCCTTCATTATCGGAAGGAGCCCTGCGTGGTGGAATCCTATTCCGAATGGCAGTATCTGGCGCAGCAGCTTGGTTGACTCGAGCTGGTTGACGCCTGCCGGCGCGCCTTCCAGCTTTTTTCTGACGTAGCTGCTGATTGCTGCCTGCGGCTCGAGCCACTTCCTGGCAGCGAGTTCCTTGGCGTTTTGCTGGCAGCCTGCCCTTGAGAACGTGAAGAATATGCATGGGAGCTTGTCCTTTATCTGCCTGATGAGGTCAAGGTGGGAGGGCGGCTTTACGTATCTTGGCCTTGCCCTTCTTCTTCCCATGGAGTGGCCGTATTCAGGTATTTCCGCAAATTCCCTGAACTTTGCAAGTGTCGTGATGCCCAGCTCTGTGTCGTAAAAGCTGGCGTGGAGCGGCACAGGCCTTTCTGTGTGCTGAACCACGGCCACCTCATGGCCTTTTATCTTTGCAATCCACTTGGCAAACTCGTCAGCGTTAGGGATTGTTGCGGACAGGCAGAGCATCCTTATGTGGGGCGGCGAGAATATTATTGATTCTTCCCATACATACCCTCTTTCAACGTCGTTGATGTAGTGTATCTCGTCAAAAACCACGTAAGTTACATCCCGTATGGCAGGGTCGTCGGCAAGCACCATGTTCCTGTAAATCTCTGTTGTCATTATCAGGACTGGTGCACTGGAGTTCTTGGCAACATCGCCTGTCAGGAGGCCGATTTTGTCTGCTCCGTAGTCCTTGCAGAATTCCTTGTACTTCTGGTTTGACAGCGCTTTTATCGGTGCGGTGTAGACTACCTGCAGGCCTTTCCTGAGGTCCCGGTCTATGATGTAGTCTGCGATGAGCGTTTTCCCGGAGCCTGTTGGCGCAGAAACGATTACTGACTTGTTTTCTTCTATGGCGGCTATCGCCTGCTCCTGGAACTTGTCCAGGTGTAGTCCTTTGTATTCCATTCAATTCAGAAGCAGCAACTCTTGTTTAAAGCTTTTGCCTTTGCTCAAGCAACCTTCACGCTCACAACGCCTTTCACTGCCTTGAGCTTTTTCACGAGCTCCTCGGTGTTGCCTGTGCCGGAAATCTCGAAGCTGACGTAGAGCTTGTTTCTGGTTGCTTTTGAGTTTACCGACTCGACCTTGGCCATTGCTGCAGTCATCGTGTTCAGGATGTCCGCGAATATCCCGACCCGGTCTACGAGCTCTATCATGAGCGAGGTGCGCTGCTTTGGCTCTTCTTTCCATGACAGCTTTATCAGCTTGCCTTCCGGCACTGCCTTGATGTTTTCGCACTTGCTGTGGTGTATTATGACGTGCCCGTCCTTTGCCCTGTACCCGACAGGCTTCTCATCAATTTTCAGGTAGCAGCATCTGGCTGTCTGCAGCAGCGAGGGCTTGATTTCTTTTGCATCTATCTTTTCCAGGATTTCTGCTGGCGTTAGCACTTCCCACCTTTTTTTGCCGGTATCTTCTACGCTTATTCCCAGAGCCCTTCTTATCTTTTCCTTCGCAAAGCCGGTCTTGACAAACTTGAGCCACTGCCTTGAAGGTTTCGTGTCTTTGGAGGTTATTATTTCCACAACATCCCCAGGGTTCAGCTCATGGTCCAGGGGCACGATGCTGCCGTTTACCTTTGCCGCCTTGCAGTGGTTTCCTATCTCTGTGTGCACCGCATATGCGAAGTCAATGGGCGTTGCATTTTCAGGAAGGTGTATGGGGTCTCCTTTTGGGGTGAGGACATAAATCTCATCCTTGAACATGTCTATTTTCAGGCTTTCAACAAGGTCCTTGGCTGATTCGGTGCTCCTCCATTCAAGTATCTGCTTCAGCCACGCAATTTTCCTGTCGAACTGCCTGTCCCTTTCCGTGTCCTTGTAGCGCCAGTGCGCAGCTATCCCCTCCTCGGCTATGTGGTGCATTTCCAAAGTCCTTATCTGGACCTCTACTGGCTTGTTTTCAAAAAGTATTTCGGTGTGCAATGACTGGTACATGTTCGGCTTGGGATTTGTTATGTAGTCGTCAAACCTGTTCAGTATGGGCGTCCATCTTGAATGGATAAGGTTAAGCGCCTTGTAGCAGTTGTCAGCTGTTGTTGTTATGACCCTTATCGCTGATAAGTCGCGAACTTCCTCAAACGGTATCTTTCTGCTCAGCATCTTTTTGTAGATGCCGTAGAAGTTCTTTGCCCTTCCAAGCACGGCCGCAGGTATGCTGTTTTCGTCGAGCAGCCTTTTTACAGAGGCAACGACCCTTTTTACCTCTTTTTCCCTCTCTTCCTTTTTCTTCGCAATCCTTCCCTTAAGCTCCTGGTAGATTCCGGGCTCTAAAAATCTTAAGCATAAGTCCTCAAGCTCTGATTTTATCCTGTACATCCCGAGCTTGTATGCTATTGGGACATAAACCTCGAGGGTTTCCTGTGCTATCTCGCGCTGCTGCTCCTGTCCGAGATACTTCAGCGTTCTCATGTTGTGCATCCTGTCTGCCAGCTTGACAAGGATTACCCTGATGTCCTTTATGGTCGCCAGCAGCACCTTCCTGATGTTTTCAGCCCTGTCTTCAGGCGTGGTTCGCAGGGCTATCTTTTTGGTTACCCCCTCTACAATGGCAGTTACAGCTGGGCCGAAGTCCCTTTTCAGGTGCTCCTTGGTTGTTTTGGTGTCTTCAAGCACATCATGGAGCAGCGCAGCAGCTATGGTTTCAGAGTCTATCCGCATGCCTGACAGGATGTATGCAACGTTAAGGACGTGCTGAAAGTAGTCCTCTCCGGACATCCTTTTCTGGCCAGAATGGGCTGCCTGCGCAAAATCGTATGCCCTGCTAATTAGCATAAGGTCGGCGTGCGGGTTGTGCTCCAGCACATTGTCCAGGAAATCCTTCTTCCCCATCTCACTGGCAAGGTTCTCGTTCTTCATCTTGCCCAGCTAAGCAGGTTGAGTTAATGTATTTTTTGCTACTTCAGTTTATGACAGAACACTCCTTTATATTCGTATAATGTAGTTCTCGGCGGAGTTTCCGAAAGTCAGAACGAAAGGTTTAAATATAAGTTAGTATAACTGTTTAAAAAGTTTGTTGTTACAGCTATCAATTCGGTTATAACAATTAGTGCAGGACGCTGTTCGATTACGCGGTTGTTGGAACGTTTTAGGGGGAATTTTGGGGGATTATTTTGCCCTTCGTAAAGCTATCCGACGGTAAATAAGTGCGGCTCACGATGGCAGGGTGGTACTAAAATGGCTGAGTATGTGAAGAAATGCCCGGAATGCGGCAGCATCAACCTTTTCTGGAACAAGGAGAAAGGCGAGGTCATCTGCAAGGATTGCGGCCTTGTCATTGAGGAGAAGATGATTGACTTTGGCCAGGAATGGCGCGAGTTTGATTCTGAAGAGGGCGAGAAGCTCAGGAGGGCCGGTGCCCCCATGACTTACACCCAGTATGACCAGGGCTTGGGCACCGAAGTGGGGAAGATGGCTGACCTTAGCAAGCTGGGCAGCAAAAGCAGGAACAAGTTCTTCCGCCTGAGGAAGTGGCAGTACAGGATTTCCACGGCTATCGAGCGCAATCTAAAGCTGGCACTTGCCGAGCTCAAGAGGGTGGCTTCTTACCTTAAGCTTCCAAGGTCGGTTGAGGAGGAGTCTGCCAGGATTTACACCATGGCTGTCCAGAGGGGCCTTGTCAGGGGCCGCTCAATGGAATCTGTTGTTGCCGGAGCCCTCTATGCTGCTTGCAGGAGGCATGAGGTTCCCCGCACATTGGACGAGCTTTCCGAGGCTTCTGGCATTGAGAAGAAAGAAATCGGCAGGACTTACCGTTTTGTAACCAGGGAATTGGGCATCAGCATCCTTCCAAGCAACCCTGCTGACTACATCCCGAGGTTTGCGTCTGCGCTCAAGCTTACCGCTGAGACGCAGTCAAAGGCTATCGAGATTCTTGAGCGTGCCCAGAAGGAAGAGCTTACCTCCGGCAGGGGCCCGACTGGCATTGCAGCTGCTGCCTTGTACGTTTCAGCCCTTATCCACGGCGAAAAGCGCACCCAGAGGGAAGTCGCTGATGTGGCTGGCGTTACCGAAGTCACCATCCGAAACAGGTACAAGGAGCTTCTTGAGCAGCTCAAGCTCGAGAAGGAAATCCGCAAGGCCAAGAAGAAGCTGGTTGCGGTGTGATTTATGACTGTTGCAAGTACTGCTGCAAGTGGGATTAACCTTGATACTCTTCCTGATTTAGTTAATCAGATGCTCCCAGGTTATACTACTGTTGAGCCAGGGCTGGAGTTTGGCTATGTTCCGCTTTTTGTTCTGACCCCAGATAAGTCGAACACAGCCAGGACTATTGTTCCAGTCAGATACAATGGCCTTGCTGCTGGTGACCTTGTCGTTATAGCATTTAGGCCAGGTGACGGGACTGGTGACGAGAGCACCTATAAAGTTGGTCAATTGGCCGTTCATGAGGACTACAAGGGAGCTGTCCAGCAAAAAATTCTTCCAAGAGCAAAGACTGGAATTATAGTCGAAGGATTTTTTCCTCTTTTTACAATTGCCCAATCAAGCTTGCTCCCTCCGGAGGATAGGCACGAGCTTCCGAAGGATCTTGTAATTAGGTATGCTGTGGCATTGGACGAGCTTGTTGTTGACAGTTCAGGCACGCAACCTATTATCAGAAAAGGATTCTTGCTGGGGTCTGATGCTTTTGCTTTCAGGCATAACGGCATGCCAGCAATATCCCTGACTACTGGTTACCTTGCAAACGGAGAGCGTTTTGGTGATCCGCACTCAATCCATTATAGGAGAGCAGACAAGCCAAACTATTTTTGGGATGCTATCCAAACTCAGGTTTGTGGCTTTTTAGCAATCAAAGGAAAAGAAAATCCATTGTTTAATGCTGCGGCGAGATGGGCAACGCCAACACCGGTGTCATGAAGCTCAAAAAAACCGGTACAGCACTTTTTCAAAATCTTTTATTTTTCCATTTTCTGTCTTAATCCCCTCTTTCCTCAGCAGCTCTGCCTTCTTTTTCAGGCCGTGCGCAAATCCGTGAAGGTGACCGCTGCTGTCAACTACACGATGGCACGGCACCATCTTTTTTCCGTAGCCGTAGGTGAGCAGTCCGTTTGGGTTTTTATTCATCGCGTTGCCAACTGCCCTGTATGCCTTTGTTCCTGCTGCTTCCGCAAGGAGCTTGTAAGTCGTAACTTTGCCTTTCGGAACTTTTTTGCACAGCTGCCAGACTTTTTCGTTAAAACGCATAAAGACGGGAAATATTCCGGCAGTATTAAAATTTATCCGTTTGCCGTCGGAAATCTTCCGGAAAATCTGGGGCAAAGCTTATTAAGGAGTTCCTCCCTTAGAGTTATCGAAATGGAAACTTGGCATCAGAAACTGCAAAGGCTAAGGAAAACCTACTTTGGCAATATTTGGGATGTACTTACCTGGCTGTCCCTTGCCGGAATATTCCTGTGCGGCGTTGCAAAGGCTACTGGCTGGATTAACACGCCTCTAATCATCGAACTGGCTCCTCTGCTTCTGGCAGCTTTTTCTTTTGGCAGGTTCTTTCAGGAGCAAAAGGAATTCAAGGCTGAAATGCGCGAATTTGAGAATGAAACGCGTAAAGAACTGTCTGGGCTGTCAGTGAGGCTCTTGCATATGGAATCAATGAAACTTAAGAGAGCACCATGAAATTTATCCACGTATATGCGGCTTGGATGGTTGTTGTGATAGTTGCAAGGTTAGCTGGGCTGATAAGCAAGCCTGTTTTTGAGTCTCTTTTTGTCATAGGAATTGTTTTCATTGCCGGAGTATCGTATAAGAGCTTATGCGAGCTTGATTATGCTTTCGATAAAAGATACGGTACCTTATAAGAGCTGATTCTAAGTTGAACATGCATAGGCGGTCTTATACTAGTTCGTCAATCTTCGCCGCCATTATGAAATCGTTCTCCGAGAGCCCTTTTATCGCATGCGTTGTTAGTTGCAACGTGACTTTGTTCCAGCTTATTTTGATGTCAGGGTGGTGGCCCTCCTCTTCTGCA
>JACPIH010000026.1 GCA_016188155.1 Candidatus Woesearchaeota archaeon
ACATCCCGATAGCAAAGGAGTGTGGCTTATCGATAGCGTTCAATGCAAGGCAGGAACTGAAGGAACATTGCGACGTAATAATAGGCAAGAAGGACTTAAGGGAAATTCTTCAGCATCTGTGAAGCTTCACGCAAAGCTTCTGCAACCTTTATAAACCATCACAGTTTCTCTATCGTCTTATGCCAAGGGATTTTTACAGTGAGCTTGCCCGCGAACTGAAGCAGAAGAAGCTGGGCAAGGATGAAGCTACAAGGGTAAAAATCAAGCTGACCCAAAAGTACGGCATGGGAAAGATACCCAATGACATTGAGGTATTCCTGAACCTTCCCGAGCCAGAAGCAAAACAGCTTCAGCAGCAGCTCAGGATAAAACCAGTGAGGACTATCTCCGGAATAGCCAGCATCTCATTAATGACTAAGCCGTACGGCTGCCCTCACGGGAGGTGCACGTTCTGCCCCGGAGGCCCGAACTCTGCTTTTGGCGATGTTCCGCAGAGCTATACTGGAAAGGAGCCTGCTACCATGAGGGCAATCCGGGCAGGCTTTGACCCTTACCTTCAGGTATTCAGCCGCCTTGAGCAGTATGCAGTTACAGGCCAGTCTTTTGACAAGGTCGAGCTCATCATCCAGGGCGGCACATTCCCGTGGCTGCCGCAGGACTACAAGGAGGAATTTGTCGGGCATGTTTTCAAGGCAATGAACGACTTTTCCAAGGAATTTTTTGGGAAGGGCAGTGATGAAATTGATTTGCGGCATTACAAGGAATTCTTTGAAATGCCAGGAGAGTTCAAAAATGAGGAAAGGGTAAAAAGGGTAACTGAAAGAATGCTTCAGCTGAAAAAAGGCAACGGCTATGACAGCAAGAAGGAAACAACAGCAGAGTTTCTGCTGCGGCAGCAGAAAATTAACGAAACAGCAAAGGTAAGATGCATCGGCCTGACTATTGAAACAAAGCCAGACTGGGGCAAGGCTCCTCACGGGAATCACATGCTCAAGCTCGGCTGCACCAGGGTAGAGCTTGGAATAGAATCAGTTTATGAGCAGCAGCTGAAGCTCACCAACAGGGGCCACACTATCAATGACACAAAAGAATCGCTACAGCAGCTGAAAGACCTCGGCCTCAAAATAAATGCGCACTACATGCTTGGGCTTCCAGGCAGCACAAAAGAAAGTGACCTGGAGGGACTCAAAGAACTGTTCAGCAATCCCGACTTTAGACCTGACATGCTGAAGATTTATCCGTGCCTAGTTATCAAAGGGACTCCCTTGTATCTGCAGTGGCAGAAGGGGCAGTTCACGCCCATAACAACAGCAGAGGCAGCAGAGGTAATAAGCGAGTTCAAGCGCTTTGTTCCGAAATGGTGCAGGATAATGCGTGTCAACAGGGATATACCAACTTACGTCACTTCTGCCGGTATTGACCGCACCAACCTTAGGCAATACGTTCAGCAACTGCAAAAACAAAAAGGCATAATTTGCAACTGCATCCGCTGCAGAGAGATAGGAAGGAAGGGCTGGAGCGATAAGGGCACTGCGGCGCAATTCCGCGAAGAGCGGAATGCGCAATCGGGCTCACCCCGATTTGCGCCCTTATCAACCCTCACTGATAAGAGCACGATAACAGTCACTGAATACGAAGGCAGCGGTGGAAAGGAATTTTTCATAGCTGCAGAAGACCCTGTAAACGACGCCATTATCGGGTTTTGCAGGATGAGATTCCCAACGCAGCAGTTGAGGAGCGAGATTACGCCGACAACAGCGATAATCCGCGAGTTGCACGTGTATGCCACTGCTGTTGCCATAGGAAACGAGCCGGATGAAAAAACAAAGCTTCAGCACAGGGGATTTGGAAGGAAATTGATGGCAGCTGCTGAGAAAATAGCCAAAGAGAATGGAATGGATAAGATGCTTGTAATCTCAGGGGTTGGCGCAAAGGAATACTACAAGAAGCTCTGGTATGGTTACGACGGGCCTTACATGGGGAAGAAATTGCAGTAGGAGATTTTATTCACTAAGCTTAGTTAAGATTGCAGAGACATATCTAGGGCTAATATAGTAGCCTGCCCCGATAAGTTCATTGATTACAGAAACTGCTTGTTTCTTGCTAACAAATTTCCTTTTAACAGCCATAATAACTAACGTGGTTGTCCTTAAGAAGTCTACACCTAGTGCCCTTGCAGCTCTTATTGCAGTTGCATCGTCAATCAGAAGCTTGTCATTAGCCTCCTTCGCAAAACTGAGTGAGGAATTCTCGCCTTTGCCAAGCCCCAGCTCGACCACCTGTTTAGGATTAGCAACCATTACCCACCCTTCGCTAATGGCACCGCTTATTGAAGAATACCCAGGTTTTCCTTCAACCAAAACCTCTTCCTTAACCGCTTCTGTTATTGTAACACTGCCAAACAGCGCTTTTAGCAGCCGCAGCTGGCCAATTTTTGCAAGGCAGATGAGTGGAGTAGAATTGGCTATCATTTTAGCAGCTTGAGGTCCTTTTCAAGGTCTTCGCCAGAATAGCCCGTCCAATCAACGTTCCTCTCTTTCGTTAATTCCAGCATTTCCCACAGCGAAACGCCGCATTTTTCAGCTGCTTTCCCAATGGACTTCTTATGCGCAGCAACGTCTTCAAGCGCAGTTTTTATCTTAAATTCGTGTATGGAACTGGCCAGTAAACGCCGCACAACTTCGCTCCTGTCAGTCTGCCATCTATCTTCCACTTCGGCGAGTTCCTTCAGGACTGATTTATCCAGCCTGACCGATATAGTAGTTGCCATCGTATTCAATATAATATAATGTACACATATTTAAGCTTATCGATTTTAATGTGCCTTAGCCATTTCCCACAGCTTCTCAAAATGCTTGTTGTAAGCAGTCATAAGCAACTTTTATTAACAGCCCTTGGTTTTCTTTTGTATTATGACAACAACAGCAGTATTAGACAAGCTGACACCACTGCCAGATATTGAGAAGTTCAGGTCTAGCATAAAGAAAGAGTTCGAGCAGCGCTACAAACAGCTACTCAGCAGCAGCTACGAGGATTTTCTGAATTATTCGCTGTCGTATCTTAACAAAAGCATCAGGGTGAACACGCTGAAAATCACTGTTACGGAGCTGAAGCAGCGGCTGCAGCAGCAGGGCTTTTCGCTTTACCAAGTACCCTGGTGCAAGGAGGGCTTCTGGGTGAAAGGCAGCAGGACAGACTTGGGTAACCTTGTTGAGCACACGTTTGGCTATTTTTACATCCAGGAAGCAGCCTCAATGATTCCTGCAGTCGTGCTGAACCCGCAGCCAGGGGAAATCGTGCTGGACATGTGCGCTTCTCCAGGCAGCAAGACCACCCAGATGGCGGCCATGATGGAAAATTCCGGCATTGTGGTTGCCAACGACATCTCCGGCGACAGGATGAAGCCCTTGGGCATAAACCTGCAAAGGGTTGGTGCCATGAATGTTGCCGAGAACTTCGGCAGGGGCCAGCAGCTTCATCGTCTTGGGACAAAATTCGACAGGATATTGGTTGATGCGCCCTGCTCAGGAACTGGCACACTGAGAAAGAGCCCTGACACGCTAAGGATATGGAACCCGCTGATGGTGAGGAGGCTTTCCAACCAGCAGAAATCCCTTATTGACACTGCATTTTCGCTGCTCAAAAGCGGCGGGACAATGGTATATTCCACCTGCTCTGTCGAGCCTGAGGAAAACGAGGGCGTGATTGACTGGCTGCTGCAGAAATACCCGGCAGCTGCGGAGATTGAACGTATAGACTTGAACATTAAAAGGAGCGAACCAATTCTCAACTTTGAGAAAAGCAGCTACAGCCCTGAAGTCAGGAAGTGCCTGAGGATTTGGCCCCAGGATAACAATACTGAGGGGTTTTTCGTTGCGAAGGTTAGGAAAAAGGATTAGGCCTGCCTTGCAACAGTGTTGGTGATCTGCTCAATCTCGCTGCTGCTTATCGCGCAGCCGTTCATCTTCAGTCCCCACAGGACGCTTTCAAGCAGCTTCTTCCTTGCTTCTGGTATGGCTTTCTCTTCCCCTGTTGCCAAATACCTGTCCAGGAGCCCCAGCTCGAACGAGGCAGTAACCAATTCTACTGACCTGAGGATTTTGAGGTTTGAGGCATAGCTGCCGAGCAGCGCGATGTTTGACTCGTCTGTCCTGACAGAGGTATGAAGGCGCTTTCCCATCATCTCGGCAAGGTGCCTGGGGTGTTCAAGCAGCTCTCTTGTTATGCGCTCATCCATTACAAGCGCTTCTGATTCGAGGAGTTTTGCGGCGGCAACAGCTGCCATCTCGCCGTACTGGACAATCTGGATGGCCTTGCCTTTTGCGGCAAAGGAGTTATTCGCCATATGGAGCAGCTCAAGGGTAAGCTCTTTTGTATCATTGTCTTCAAGCACCTCAAAAACGCCTGCGGATATGAGGCGCTGTATCTGCATTGCCTCAAACATGAACTTCTTCGTCCTTAATGGCTCATCAACGAGCTCGTCCTTTACTGATTCAGGAATCACGAATTTGCCATTATAATGCTCCTTCAGCCGCTCAAGTGTGCTTAGAAGGTTGTTTGTGGTAAGGCTTATCAAAGGCCCTGTGTCGAAGACCAGTGTTTTTGAGCCTGCAAGCTCACCCAGCTTCTTCACATAGCCTGGGCCTATGAAATACTCGTGGCTGTGCCTTGCTGCTGCCTTTGCGGTCGTATCTTCTGCCATTTCAGTCACTCTCAGTCACTCTGCTATTTTCCAAACAGTTTCCTTGCGAACTGGAGCCTGTCTGTTGCCTTTACTGTTTCCGGCATCTCTTCGTGGAACGTTGTCCTTCCAAGGTATTGCATCAGCTCCCACCTCGACACGCCAAGGATGTTTGCCGTCCTTCCTACAGAAACGCCGTGCATGCAGATTTTGCAGCCTTTTTTCAGCTGTGCCTGCTCAATGACGTTGCTCACGAAAATCTTCAGCCTTGAGTCGGCTTCGGAGATTTTCCTTACTGCAACCTTTATTGCCATCCGGTAATTCTCAAAATTATAAGCCTCAAGCGCTGATTTTGCCCTTTCGAGGAGCCTTTCGACCTCTGCAATGTCCAGCCTGCCCCTTTCCATGACCTTTGACAGCGCATACATCAGCACAGCTATCCCAAGCGAGTCCTCATCCTGGAATATGGAGGCATTATGGATGACGTTGTTGCTCAGCTCCTTTATCCGGAATGCATCACCACCGTGAAGGGCCACCAGACCCTCCCTGAGAACTTCAAGAATGTCCTGCCGCACGACTTCTTCCATGGCGCAATTCATGCCGCATTCGTTTAATAAACTTTTTATTTACATTGAGTTTAGCATCCTCAATGCCAACTGCCAAGGAGAGTGCTGAAGAGTTTGCGAAGCTTTGGACCCTGGAAACGCTGGTTGACAGGCAGGAAATGCCTCCGACCCCAAATTTACCTGAATCTGTGAGAAAGACTATAGATAATATGGCAAGTAATATGGTACGCCGGCGAAAAGAGGGCCGGAGTATGATGAGGAGAGAGGATGAAGAGTACGTGACGGCATCCCTGCAAAGGCTTGAAGGCGTATTAAGCTCAGCGCAAGTTACAGAACCCTGCAAGCAATACTTGATTTTTATACGTGAGGGTGATTTAATGTTTGACGTTTCAAGTTATTGGTTAGTTTCACTTGAGAAATTGGGAATCAACATTTCTGCGGGCAGATACGGGATATTTGATGCACAAATCGACCAAGGACCAATAGAGAAAAGTCTTCTTGACGTTTGCGATCTTTCCGTAACACTATATCCACTTAACAAGGATCCACGGCTGATAGCTATAAATTCGAGGTGGCACGATGCCTTCCAATCCACTTACGCCTCATTATCAAAAAGCTAAAACAAAACCTTTTTATATGTATTTCCGGCTAAATCGGCTGTAAAAAAGGTGCAAAGCCTAGTAAGGGAAAAACAATGCTTGACGCTATAAACAAGTTCATCCAGAAGGTTCTAAAGGATTTGTTCAGGAAAAAGAAGCACGTTAAGCTTGGGCTTTATGGCCCGCCAAATGGGGGAAAAACGACCCTTGCAAACCGCATCTGCCAGGACTGGCTTGGGGAGGACATGGGCATAGTCAGCTCAATACCTCATGAAACAAGGGAGATAAAGATTAAGGAGCAGATAAGCATAAAGTCCGGCAAGAAGGAGCTTTCGTTCAACCTCGTTGACACTCCGGGCATAGCCACCAAGATTGACTACGAGGATTTTGTCAAGCACGGGCTGAGTGTTAAGAAGGCCAAGGAGAGGGCAAAGGAGGCAACAAAGGGGGTAATAGACGCCATAAAGTGGCTTGATGATATGGACGCTGTCATAGTCGTGCTCGACTCCACTTATGACCCGTACTCACAGGTTAACATAACCATAATCGGCAACCTGCAGGCCAGGAACATTCCGGTGCTTATAGTTGCCAACAAGGTTGACCTGAAAAAGTCAGATATGAAAAAGATTGAAGCCGCCTTCCCGCAATATGAGGTTGTGGGCATTTCCGCAAAGTACGGGAAGAACATGGATAACTTTTACGATTTGCTGTTCAAGCTGGTGAAATAGTTTGATGACTGATGAGAGGCTGAAAAGATGCTGACGCTGCAGTTCGTGCCTTACGAGGAAATTGAAGGGTTAACGTCCAACGAGAGGATAAGGAAGCTCCTTGGGATGGTCAAGGACGAGAGGATTGTGGTGCTTGAGGGCAGGCTGAGGAAGGAGGAGGAAACTGCGCTCATTAAAAGGACAATGGAGGAGATAAATGACCGCTTTAAGGGCATTGAGCTCTCTGTTGTTTACCCTGAAAGAAGGAAAGGAACGCTTGGCAGGATGCTGAAAAACAACATTACAGACCTGCTTCTGGGCCAGCGCCAGGGGCTTACTGTCCTTGGGCCGGCTTCGCTCATAAAGGAGATAAAGAAGGACCCTGACAAAATCCAGCTTTTCACGCAGGAAAGAAAAGGTAAGAAGAAAAGAAGATAAGATAATCTAGGATAAAATGCCACACCAGTGCGTAAGATGCAACACGTTCTATGATGAGCTATCGCCAGAGTTGCTTAAAGGGTGCAGCTGCGGTGGCAAGCTTTTTTTCTACATAAGGAAGGAAAGCCTGAACAAGGCCAAGCAGATGGTTACGAACCTGACTGAAAAGGAAAAGGGCCAGATTGAGCAGGACGTTCTTGACATCGTCGGCCAGTCACCATCTGATGAGCCTGTTGTGCTTGACCTCGAGTCAATAAAGGTTGTCAAGCCGGGCAAGTACGAGATCGACCTCGTGCACCTTTTCAAGGGCGACACGGTAATCTAAAAGATCGACGAAGGCAAGAACATCATAGACATAATAAAGAGCTTTGCAGCCGGGAAGAAATAAAAAGCTTTAAAAAAGCATAAGCACTTAACGACGCATATGAAACAGGAAATGATTCAAATCCCAAAAAGGGAGTACGAGGCACTTTTGGAAGAAGTCGGCATACTCAGGAATCCTGAAATGATGGCCGCGATTAAGGAGAGCGATGAAGCCAAGAAGAAGGGTGTAAAGTCGTGGGAAGTAATCACCGCATAGTATATCTTGGCACTACTTTATGTTTCTCCAGCAAATATTTTCTTATTTTTTGACGTCCCCAGTGACCTCTTTGCCCTCGCTTGCGTATTGTAATATGACTTGCACTGATTATTATTCTGAATAACTCGTTCCGTGTTGGTCCGCGTCTGTTTTCTTGCTTAAATTTATAGAGCAGTTTGTTGAATTTTCTGTCCGCTTCTTCTTTCACTCGTGCAGAAAGAAACACTCTTCTTTTTTTTGTAACAAATCGTCGTTCTATCCATTGAAGGAATCTTATTAGTAAATAAATTCCAATTAACCCAAAGGTTGCTGCAATAACGAACCGAGTTAGAGGGTAGTCCATCATGTCTATTTCCCACTCACTATCTCCACCACATCCCTGTTCTGCAAAACATGGTCTTTCCCAACAGGCAGCTTCTTCTTGACGTCAATGGCGCGAATGAAGTTTTTTCCAAAGTCTGTATGCAGCTTGAAAGCGAAATCCAGCGCTGTTGTTTTCGGTGGCATGAGGAAGCAGTCTGGAAGAACCCTGCCGAACTGGTCGGCAAGCTTGTTCACGCCCCCGGGAAAAATGGCAACGTACCCGAGAAGCTCAAAAACAGCTGCGTTGATTGCCTGCTGAACTCCGGTGCTGCCGTAAACATCAAGAACGTTTGTTTTGATGAATTCCAGCGCTTTTCGTTGTGGCGGCTGGAGCTTTGAGTCATCAACGACAGTGAATGTTTTGTCACCGGGAATATACCTGATGAGCCCGGCCTTGGCTGCCATTTTCAGCGTTAGCTCGGCGTCTGAGCTGCACGGAATGATTTTGTAATTAGGAAATTCCAGCTGAAGCCGCTTTACGTTTTCCGCTGCTGCTGGGAGGTCGCACTTGTTGGCAGCTATAAGCATCGGCTTTGTTTTTCTCCTCAATGCCGTGGCAAACCCCCTTAAATCCTCGTCAGACCATTTCAGTGGGTTCTCAGCATCAAGTTTCTGCTCCTCAACAATCTTTTCCGCCATCGGCTCAGTCACGCCAAGCCCCGAAAACTGCTTGGCAACTGCCTCTGAAAGCTTCTTGTGCTCAACGAAAGCGACCTTGGCAAACTTCTCCCAAGACTTTTTCAGAAGCCCGAAGTACCACAGGTCTATCTCCTCTTCCAGGAACCGGATGTCATTAGCAGGGTCATAGCTGCCTGGCTTTCCTATCTCGCCTTTCTCGTTTGCACTGCCTGACGCATCAACAATGTGAAGAAGGGCATCTGCCTGCCTCAGGTCGTCAAGAAACTGGTTTCCAAGTCCTTTGCCTTCATGCGCTCCGGGAACAAGCCCTGCGACATCCAATACTTCAACTGGCACAAACCTGTTGTGCCCAACGCAGAACCCTTCCCTAGGATTGCACTGCACCCTGAAATCAGTGTCAGCGCAGGGAAGCTTCACATGCCCTGCCCCCCTGTTCGGCTTTATTGTCGTGAACGGGTAAGACGCTATGGCTACGTCTGCAAGCGTGAGGGCTTTGAAAAAGGTGCTCTTTCCGCAAGACGGCTTACCGACGAGACCGAGTAGCATGGGTTTAGCTAAAACGCGGCTTTTTAAAAATCCTTCCAAAAAGCTTATATATCCGCAAGTTAATTTATAGTATTCCAGTATAGTGTTTAGTATATCATGATTTTGTTGTATTTTGTTGTAAAATGTCGTAAAAAAGGTGCCAGAATTTGCCGAACATAGCGCTTCCGCAGCTTGAGGTTGTTTACAAGGACCTGTTTGTCATGCAGCCACTTTACAGGATGACGAGGCAGTGGCTCATGGAAAACAATTATACTGACCCTTCCGGAGATGCTTCTATGGAGTCTTCGATGGAGATTCTCTACCTTTTTAGGAGCGGAACCCATTTCAACCCGAATGAAAAGGAGCTTAGGATTTGGTGGCGAACAAAAAAAGCCGGTGCTCCTGTAGGCGCTGGCTCGAAGTTCTATGAGTACCGCATTGACATTGACTGGAATGTCATCAACATGACTGACAGGGAGATCATGAGGGAAGGCAAGAAGGAGAAGGTCCAGCATGCCGAGCTCAGGATAATGATAAAGCCTTACCTTATAGTTGGCGACATCTCCAAAACGCCCATCCTGAAGTATTTTGACTACTGGTTCCGAACCAGGCTGATTAAGAAAAACCTTGAGGAGAACAGGAAGGTGCTTTACCAGGACGCTTACCGCCTGCAGGGCACAATGAAGAAGTACCTTGAGCTGAAGACGTTCCTTCCAGCTGTTGAAGGCTTCCACGAGAAGTTTGAATTCATATGATTACTTTTTGTTTTTGCGCTTGTTCCTGCCGTTGAGCGTATCAGTCAGTTTCTTGTTTATCAGCCTGAAGACGCCGATTCCTTCCCTTGAAACAAGAAGGAAGGACACAAGAAGGAACAGCATGTCCTTTGCTCTCAAAACCAGGGACAGGGCTATGCCTGCATGGGGGTTTGCTGAGAAGAGCTTGAACGCAGAAAACTGGCCTGCTTCCTGCACGCCAAGCGCGCCAGGGATTGGAACCAGGGTTGTGAAGCTTAGCATAATTATGCTGATTAGAATCTGGGTGAATGAGACGTCTATTCCGAGCATTTGCAGGGCGAGCTTGTATTGAAGTACGGTAAGGGGCCAGGACAGGGAAGCAAAGAGGATTGCAAGCCAAAGGTTCTTGGACTTTTGCCTGTTTGTCAGCATGTCGCGCATGTAAAACTCTGCCTTTGCAATCTTCTCATACAAGGCATTAAACCACTTGTGCTTTTTTGTTCCTGTGAGTGTTCCAGCTATTGTAAGGAGGTAGGAAAAGACTGTTCCCCTTTTTTTTGCCAAGAGAAGGTAAGATGCAGTAACTCCTACAAGAGCAAAGGCAGCGAGTGTCAAGAAGAGCCTTCTGGCAGATTCTGAGAAATGTGCGCCTGTGGCGAGCAGCACTAGGAGTATAAGGGAGGCAACAACAGCATCAAGGCCCATGCCCACAAAGTTGTCTACCACAACAGAGGCAAAGGACTTTGATAATTTGACATTTTGGCGTTCCATGAGAAGGATTTTGATGGGCTCGCCACCGAGCCTTGCGGAAGGCGTTAGGTAGTTTAGCCCGAAAACGACAAATTTGTATTTAAGCAGTGTCCATATAGAAATTCGTATCTCTTCGCCCTCGAGTATTGTTTTCCAGCGGTAGGTAGCTGCAATGAATAGCATAAAGCTTACAAGAAGGAATGGGAAAAAGTAGGCAGGCGAGAACGCCCTCACTGAGCCCGCTATGTTTTCAAGTCCGGCAAGCTTCAGCACAAGCCCAAACAGGGCTAAGCCTATAATCACGGAAAGGAAGCTCGCTAGCAGGTTTCTTTTCATCAACAGTTCCTCTTTTTAATCATGAATATGAGCGTGCCTGCAGGGATTTGAATTCCAGAGGTGGCAGCAATATTTTATTTCAGTAGCTGCTGAAACCTGCCCTGGACCGAAGGGTTAGGAACCCTTCGCTCTGTTCCGGACTGAGCTACAGGCACAAAACCCTTTTAGAAAAAGGGTTTATCCAAAACGATAAAGGGAGCTGTTAATAAATTTTTGCAAAACCTTGTTTGGAAAAGTATTTAATTGGACGGCTAAGCCAATGGACAAGCGAGGGCGAGGCAACTGCAAAATGGAAGCAACACGCTCAAAACTTGATGCGGCAGGGGATTTTATCAGGGGAAACGTTAAAAAGATAGCTGCTGCCATGGTTGTTCTTCTCGTTTTTTCCCTTGTTTTTAATGTTTCACTGAAAACCGCCTTTGTAATTCCGCTTCTGATACTGGCTGCCTCATTTTCCACGTTCTACTTCAACTATTTCAATGCGCCCATAAATTTTGAGCTTGTTAAGCTGGCAACGATAGTGGCAGCTGCAGCTTACGGGCTGGTTCCCGGGCTTGCGGTGGGGTTGGCTTCAACGTTCTTCGGAAAGGTCCTTATCGGAAGGGTTGACGAGAAGCTGCCGCTCTCAATGCTGACCATTTCAATAATCGCTGTCGCTGCAGCAATGTTCTCAGGCTCTGAAATAACGGCACTCGGCATAACCCTTGTCCTTGCTTACAATGTGACAATGTTCTCGCTAAGCCTTCTTATGGGCGGTGATTTGGCGTGGAACATTCCCTATGAGGCGACAAACTTCCTGTTTAATGTTTTTCTTTTCATGAAACTGGCGCCTTTGCTGAAGCAGCTGCTTGCCTAGGTTGCCTAAGCCTAAAAGAAGTCAAAACACCCTATTTATCCCATGTATCCTGCAGCTTCTCCCTCTTCGGTGTCCTTCTCCCACGACTCCCTGAGCTGCCTGACAAACTTTGCAAGCTGGGGCTTGAGCTTTTTCCACTCTTCGTAGAAAGACTTGATGAATGAAGCGTCCTGCTGTTCATCGCTGAGTATGAAAAGCTCAAGCGCTCTCCTGTCTGCCACCATCAGTTTTTTGTAAAGCTCAAAAAGCCTTTTTTTCTCCTCTTCACCAAAAACCCTGCTCTCGTACATGTTAGCAAGGTTCGCTTCAGGCTGAAGCGCCTCTTCCACAACGCCTCTGACATGGCTTGTCCTTTCAGCCATTTTTTCGCGTATTGCCTGCAGAATGAAGCCGTCAGCTTCTACCTTGCTTATCTCAAACTCAGAGTCAAGCTCGGCAAATGCTGGAAGCTTGTATTTTTTCCTGAGCAGCTCGTAACGCTTCTTTAAGCCCTTGGACATTTCAGCCACAGCTGTTGTGGAAACAGAAGCCGTTTAAAAACCTTTTCAAGAAAAAGAAAAAAAACCATCCGTGGTTTTGGTCATGCCCTGAGCCGGATTCTCTCTGCAAGAATAACTATTCCAAGCCCTATCAGCAGCGTCCTAACCACAGGAACCAAGCCGTTGAGCACTTCAATCACCGGGCTTATCACGTTGACGTAATTCAATGCGGGATAGCCAATTGCGACAACCTTGCCGATTATGCCCTGCGCTGCCGCAAGGTAAACAATTACTGAGAGCAGGAAAACAAGCGCATCAGCTGTTTTTGGGTAACGGAGTACCTCGGCAGCGATTGCCTTTACCTTTGGAAGGACGAATTCAACAGCAACGTAAGCGCCTCCTGCATAGGCAGCAGCGCCAAGAACATTCATCGCTATGGCATCAAAAGCTGGCATTAACAACATCACCTCTCTTTTTGTTTTGATTAATGTTGACTATTGCTGGCTATAAAAACCGCTGTTGCCATTTAAAAACCTTTTCATTTCCTTCCCATTTGCTCTTTTTCCCACTCGTCAAACTCCTCTGCAGTCAGTATTGCCCCTGTCCTTTTATTTTCCCTGCTGCCGAAGCTTAACGGCTTCTTTCCCCTTATGACAAAGCCAGAGGCAATCCCAGCAGCCAGCCCGGCAAGGTGGCCGGCATTTGCAATTCCCTGTGGCACGATAAAGCCGAACAGGTCTGCAATGACCCAGACAACCGCTGCGATGTACATCGGCATGGGAATATAATAAACCCAAACGGTCATTGTGGGCCGAAGAACAGTCAGAGCGCCCATAACGCCAAAGATTGCCCCTGAGGCTCCCAGTACAGAACTGTAAAAGAATGTTGACGCAATGCTCGAAACAAGCCCCGCAGCGAAAAAGACCGTGAGGAAGCGCCTTGAGCCAATCAGCTGCTCAAGGATGCTTCCAAACATCGCCAGGCCAAGGCCGTTGTAAAGCAGGTGCACTATGCTGCCGTGCAGGAATATTGCAGTCAGCAGTATCCACGGCCTGCTCAATGCATCAGCAGAAACAAGCCTGAAGTTTTCGGTAACGGCAGGGAACACAGCCTGCAGGGCAAAAACCGCAACAATGATGCCGGTTAGCCATAAAGAGTAGTGCCTGTTTTGCATTTGGTTTCACTTATTCCTTGAATTGACGCTCTGGCAAAAGGGCTAAAAGTCCTCTCCTGATGTTTTGGGCTGTCACTTCCAGCCCTGCGCCTGGAGCTTCGATCGAATAAGGGGCGCTCATCGGGTATGTTCGCGAAACAACCATAAGTTTATTTAGCGTTCCTTGCAAGGTTCCAAGCTGACTGTTTCTTGATACCTCCTGCAATGAAACTGTCAATACGCCTTCCCGGGCATCCATCTTGGCGACGTAACGCAAAACATTGCCAGATTTCGCAGCGGCAGTTGTTAAATTTGCAAAATGTTCGTCTAGCTGCCTTGCTGAGTTTAGAAAAGCTGCAACATCGTCTTCGCCAAGAAATTCCTCTGGAATAAATGGCTTTACTTTTACGTCTGAAAGTGAAACGTTGTAACCTGCCGTCCTTGCTAGGATGAGTAATTTTCTTGCAACGTCAAGGCCATTGAGGTCATCGCGCGGATGAGGCTCAGTATAGCCTTTTTGATGAGCTTCAGCCAAGATTTCCGAAAAGGGGCGATCTTCCAATTGTGAGCATATGTAACCAAGTGTGCCTGACAAGCAACCCTGGATTAGTTGGGGCCGGTCATTGACGTCCCTTAAATCGCGGAGGAAGACTACGGCCTCGGCTCCAGCCATTACAGAACAACGGTAATCATATTTCAGCGGAGATTTCGTGAGCCTTCGAAACACTCCGTAGTCAGACAATGCTAAGGGATTCTTGTTTGCCGTGACAACTTTGTGAGGTGTCTGCTCAACCAGCTTCAGGTGAAAGCCGGCAATGTCTTGGACTGCTGTAACGTCAATGAATACAAAAGGGTGGAGCACATTCCTTTCATAGGAAACATTTATGAGTTCATCAAGTGAATTGTATTCGTTACCCGCGCCTTTCTTGCTGGAAAATTGTCGGACTTGCTCGCTTGACAGCCCTTCTGAATTAAACAGGTAATGCTTGCTGGAAGCAAGCCCAACTATTCTTGTAGGATGGGTGTGCTTCCCCGGGTCGGTGTCGCAATTTTGAATGAGTTGTTCTATAAGCTTCCTGCCAACCCTGCCTGTAGCCCCAACAATAAAGACATCCTGAAAATTCATAATGGAAAAGCAACCCGCTTTTATTTATAAAGATTTAGCCGCTTCCGCTTATTCGTCCTGACAAGTATTGGAAAGCCTCTGGGGGGAATTGCACCCCCGACCTTCTGAATCTGCCTGAAAAATTCGGTTTACAGGTCAGACGCACTAGCTACTGTGCTACAGAGGCAATAAGGGCACTCGCTAACGCTCGCGCCCTTATCAACCCTACGGCGGCTGAGGGAAGTTTATAAAATTATTGCAGAAGGTGCCGCTTCAGCGCAGGGAGGTTGCCAGTTCTGTCGCAACGAATATTACGTACAGCACAATCAGGAGTACTCCCTGGTTCCTCGTGAATACCTTTCCCGGCTTCAGGAAAAATATCGAGGCAGAAACAGCCAGTGCTGAGAAAGTTGCCAGGTTGATGATGTTTACCCCAACAAGGTGCACAGGGTTTATCAGTGCCGTGATGCCTGTTAGCAGTGTTGCATCGATTACTACAGTGCCGAAAACATCGCCCAAAGCCAAACTGCCCATGTGTTTCTTAACCGCTGCAAGTGAGAACATGAGCTCGGGAAGCGTGGTTGTGACCCCGATGAAGACAATGCCTATGAGCGCTATGGGGATGCTGAGGTCTGCAGCAAGCCCTTCTGCGTAGTTGACAACAAAGTTTGCTGCTACCAGAACAACTGAGCTGCTCACTGCAAAAAGCGCCAGGTTTTTCAAAGCAGCCCCCTTTGGGCTGTGTGCCAGCTTTGAAAGCACACGGTCTTCCCGGAGCATCCCAAATATGAACATGAGGCACGCTGCCACCAGCGCAAAGCCTTCAAGCCTGCCTACGGTGCCGTCAAGGCTGAAAAGCACAGGCAGCATTACAAGCCCTACAAGCCAGAAGTCGTGGGCAAATTCCCTGTTGTGTATGCGTATGCTGCCTGCCGCAACTGCTATTATTCCCAGCACCAGGCTGAGGTCTGCGATGTTCCCTCCCAGAAGCGTCCCGAACCCAAGGGCTGGCTCGCCTTTTAGCGCTGAAACAACTGAAATGAATCCTTCAGGAAAAGCGGAAACCACTCCTATGAGCAGGAAGCTTGTGAGGAAGACGCTTATCTTGTCTTCTTTGGCAATGCTTGATATATACCTTACGGCATAGCTGCCTGCCTTTACCATTACGAAAACGGCAGCAGCAAAGCCTATTACGTTGTACAGCAACATTTACTTTGCTACCTCTTTTTTCCTAATGAAAATAAACAACTACTTTGTCATCGTCTTAAGCTTTTCCACAATCTTCTGGCCTGGGGCTTTTCCGCGCAGCCGCTCCATGGCTTTGCCAACGAGGGCGTTGAATGGCAGGCTTTTATTTGCGGCTACGATTGCCTTAAGCTCCTTTTCCAATTCTGCATCAGACATGATGCCGTGCCTTGACAAGTCCAGCTTTCCTGTCTTTGCAGCATCAGCAAGCGCAGCAACAACAGATTCCTTGGCCAGCTTTCCTGAGTTTACGGCAGCAAAAACCTGCCTTAGCGAGTCATCGCTTACTGCCGCTGCGGCCTCGGCGGAAACTCCCAGAATTGCCATTTCCTTTGCAAAGCTCATGAGGGTATCGGCAATATATGCCGGATTGAGGCTTGGACACTTACTAACAAGACCCTCAAACAGTTCCGCATACTCGCTTCGGACAATGGACTTTGCGAGGTCAGGCGAAAGGCCGAGCTTCTGGTAATCAGCTGCTTTTTCGATAAGCAGCCTTGGCAGCGTTATTCCCCCCAGTTGCGGTGCAACAAGCGGCACGTCAGTCTCAGGGTACATTCTCGCTGAGCCTGGCATCGGCCTCAGGAAAGTGGTTGTGCCGTCATCATTTGCCTTCCTGACTTCGGAAGGAACGCCTTTTATCGCCTGCCTTGCCCTGTCAAGTGCAGCGCTCATGCCACTTTCCGCAGTGCCTTTCTCGGCTGCCACTATTATGAAAGCGTCGTTGCTGCCGCATCCCAGCTTGTGGTTAATCTCCTCAACATACTCCGCAGTTATCCCGTACTTGGGCAGCTCATCGCTATGCACAACGCCTCCAACGCCTGCATAAGCCCTTGCATAGCCGCTAAGCTCCTTTCCCAGCCTGACGACAGGATGGCCCTCAGGCAGGAAATGCTTTCCAACCAGCCCTTTGAACCCTGCCAGTTTCGCTGCCAGCACAGCCCCACCTTTCACAGTGACTGAAAGTATGACATCGGATGCGCAGTTTTCCAGCGCCTTTGTCACATCAACGGTTTTCCCAACTGAGGCTTTCCTATTCCTCAGCTCAGCAGCAACCTCAGCAAGACCTTTCTGCCGCAGTGCCTCGTACTCAACCAGTTTTGGAATCAGCCGCAGCTCCTGTGCGCCCTTAATCTCAACCCTCGCGCCTTCCCTTATGGAAACGTTGACGTCCTGCCTTATCGTGCCAAGCCCCCTCTTGACCTTGCCAGTGCTCCTGAGAACCATACCGATGTATTCTGCAACCTCCTTAACTTGTTCGGGAGTTTTCATATCTGCTGCTGTTGCAACTTCGACCAGCGGGATTCCCAATCTGGAGAGGTTGTAAACATCACAATCCGCAGCCCGCTCAACTATCTTTGCTGATTCTTCTTCAACGCACACCGAGCTTATCCCGACAGCCCTGCCATCGACTGCTATTTTTCCATTCATTGCAACCAGCGCAGTCCTCTGGAACCCTGATGTGTTGGAACCGTCAACAACCGTTTTTCTCATTACCTGTATCCTGTCAACTGGCTTTGCTTTAAGCAGCAGTGCAACCTGAAGGGCAATTTGCAGTGCCTCGCTGTTCAGGCCGTGAATGGGCTCTTCATCAAGCTCCACATCGCACGTTGTGTCGCCATAGGCATTGTAGACAAAGTGTTTCCCGCGCAGCTGCTCATAGGCTGCTGCCACGTCCATCTCGCCAGTCTCGCCGGCAGCAGCCCTCAGCCTCCTTTTGACAACGACATCAGCCTTGTCATCCCTTACGGTTGTAGGGCAGCTGCAGAAAAGCTTCTCCTTCGTGTCTAGCTGCTGGTGAATCTCAATCCCGGCTTTCAGGCCAAGGGATTTGTAGTCAACTGCCGCCTGATTCATATGCCCAGAATAAAAGCAGAGTGTTATTAAAGTTTGCGCTGGAAGCCTTAGGACTTCATCAAGATGTCTGAAACTTGGCCTTGCAGCTGCACAAACTCTTCTAGCCTATTCGCTCCCAGAATTGCGCTCACATTCGCTGCGGCTGTTGGTTCTTCTTCTGTCACGTGCGCGTACAGAGGCAGAATCACGTTAAGCTGCCTGTCAGCTTTTTTTAACAACTGCAAATATTCATGATACTCTTCCACGAATATACCGCCGAAGTACCGTGCCCTTTCTTCGTACATGTTGATTTTCTGAGCGTTTCCCTGCACTTCACGAGACAAAGTGGCAATTACTGCAACATCATGCCCGAGGTCAGGAGGCTGCCGTAGGTCAACCAATTGGCTAATGGTTACGCCGGTTGCTTGTCTGGAGCTTTTTATCTGCTCGAGGTAAGCTGCTGTGTCGGTGCTCTCCGAATATGCTAAAGCGTACTGGACAAGGGCAGCAACTGTTCCTTTCCCTTGAAGGTACTGCCGCGTTCTGGTTTCAACTGTTCTTGCTACATTTAGCTTGGCGGTTAGTGAACCCTGGCTTGTTTCTGGATCTGGCAGCCCAGCCCTCGCTTCAACTGCCAGGGAGTAAGTTGCCACAGCTTCCATTGCGTAGTGCAAAGTCCGCGATGGGGAGCCAGACCTAAGTGCCACCTGAAGCAGAGCATCACCAGAAAGCTCTACAACAGCGGCATTAACCAAAGCATCAACAGAACCAGTTACAGCAGTTACAGCGGCAGTCATAAAGGATCTTAAACAGCAATTCTTATATAAGCGTGCTTTTTAACCTTTGGTATATACGCTATAACGCTTAAGTTTTAAAGTCTTAAGAAGATGAGGTTTGACTGAGGTGGAAACCCTTTTCATAGCAGCAACAAGCATAATAATATTCACATTCACAGCCCTCGCAGTTGTTTTATGGGGCGCACTGGCTTTTTTGAAGACGCCTGTTTTCGACTTCAGGTTCGTTATGCTGATTCTTCTTGCCATTGCTGCAAAATTCGTGCATGACAGAATCAAGGTCGTGCTGAAGGAGCACACTTAAACGAGAAAAGCTGCCGGCTCTGTCCTCTCGCTTATTTCTCCGCGAAGGTTTTTTGTAATCAGCTCTTTGACCTCTGCCTTTTTGTAGTTGCTGAGGAGCCAGGCTAGCTTGACGAATGTGGTTTCTGGCGTCATGTCGCTGAGGTTGCCAATAACGCCTGCTGCTTGCAGGTCTCGCGCTGTGGAGTATACATTCATCTGCAGCCTTCCGTAAATGGACTGCGAAGCCATCGCTACAGGCATTTTCTTGCACAACGCCGCTATTGCTGCAAGAATCCTTTTATGCTCTGTCGTAAACTCATCAACTTGGTTTATCGGCGCCTGCCCAAGCGCAAATCCTTCAATGACTAGCCCATCAAACTTTTGGTAAGCTGCAAACTCTTCAGTGTACATATTCGGGTGCGTCTTTAAAATGCCAATTTTCAGTTTTTCATTAAACAGTCTCAACTGCAGCTTTCTGGCCTTGTCTTTTTTTGGGTGGTCTTTAGCAAGGAATGCAATGTTCCTGCCTTCATAATCAATTCTTGCTGTTGCTGTTGAGTTAATTGGCCTGAACGCATCCCTCCTGCTGGTGTGCATCTTTCTTGCCTTAGTTGCTGGCAATATAAGGGAACTTGAGTCACTCATATTCTCGTGCATGCAAATTGCAACCCCTGCAAAATCACTGTTGGCAATAAAGTAAGCAGCGGAAATTAAATTCGTGGCCGCATCAGTGCTTCCGCGGTCAGAACTGCGTTGCGCGCCAACTAAGATAACTGGGATGCCTATTCCTTCCAATGCAAACGCCAATGCTGCGGAGCTGTAATGTAGGGTGTCTGTCCCATGTGTTATTATTACGCCATCGGCCCCTTTTGCAGCTTCTTTAGCAGCCTCTTTCGCCATAATGTTGTAATGAGCAAACCTCATGTCTTCTGACCACATGTTCCGGATAAGTCTTGAGTCTATTTCAGCAATCTCTTTGAGTTCTGGAAACATCTCCAGAATTTCCTGCGGCGTAAACCTTGCAACAACGCCACCAGTCCTGTAATCCACCTTGCTCGCGATTGTTCCTCCTGTGTGGAGGATTGAGATTTTCGGCAACTTTCTTTGTGTCTTTTCTTTGGCGGCAGCAACGGCTTTTTCTATTTGTTCTTCTTTTCGCTGTTGCGGAAGAAGTGCTATTTTCTTTATCTTATCCTTAGAAATCCCTATGTTGTAGCCGCTGCTTAGCTTTATTATCACAACGCCTTTTTCAAGCTCCGGGGTTTGCAGCAGCGTTCCCTTTATCGTCTCCTCAGAAGTCACAACCTCAACAGAATCTCCCGGTTTGGCGGCTGTCATTTTTCTCGTCCAGAATTAAGATTTCTTTACCTGCATCTCAGTTCTGCGCTTCAGCATTTCCTTCTGTTTCAGCAGCATTTCCTGTCTTTTTGCCATCATCTCACGCTGCCTGTCAGGTGCGTTTCTCATTGCCCTGTGAATCCTTTCAATCCTTTGCTCGTAATCCTTTACCCTTCTCATGCCGCTAAGGGCAGATGTTTCTGCCCGGCGCTTTGACTGCTCGCTTCCTGAGCTGCTGAAAAGAATCCTCAGGAGAACAAAGCCGCCTGCTACAGCAACTAATCCGATTAGTAGTGGTTCAACCATGGCACTTATTCCAGTAAAGGGTTATATAAAACTTTTTGTTGTGGATGCCGCAACAAGAATTAGGGGACGCAAGTCGGCACAAGTCGGCAGTAGCCGACTGTGCAATCCTGCCGAAGCAGGATTTGCAGCAGCCGACTGCGCATTCCGCATAGCGGAATTGCGCCGCGGGCGGGAGTTACACTCAGCCATGGCTGGGCTTTGCACCCGCATGAAAGTTGGGCTTTCACCGGTTTCTGAAGCCGGCGCAGAGACTTCCCAAGTCGTCTTCGACGACTGGGCACAATCATGCCGAGCATGATTTGTGTTCTGCCTTTTCTTCTTTTTTAATTAACCCATATACGAGGGCTTTTCGTCCTTGATTTCCTTTGCCCTTGCCACCATCAGGAAGTCTTTTACGTCCTCGTAAGTCTTCTCCACTTCCTTTGTGACTGAGGCTCTCACTTCCTTCAGCGCCTGCGTGAAGTGCCGCTCCTCGACGAATTTTGAGTTCATGCTCTCTCTGAGTGCAAGCACGGCGGCCTCTCTGCAGAGGGCTTCTATGTCAGCTCCGACATAGCCTTCGGTTTTCAAAGCCAGGTAGTAGATGAACTTGTCGCTATCGCTCATGTTTTTCACATCTAATCCGGCGCTCACTGTTCCGGGCTTCTTTTTTATTTCGGGTTCTGAGATTGGCTCGTCCGCTGCCATTTTGCTTGCGAAGTTTTCTCTTACACTAAGCATGCTGGCAAAGTTTTCTCTTACAGCATTCTGGTATTCACTGGATGAAGACTTGTAGGATATTGGCATATTCTTTGTGTGCACCTTGAATGTCTCAAATCTGGAAGCAACATCCGGCACCG
>JACPIH010000027.1 GCA_016188155.1 Candidatus Woesearchaeota archaeon
GGCTGTCAGGGGTAACGCCTGCGCTTTCCTCAGGTACAATCTCCTCCTCAACCAGCAGTTCCTCCTCTTCCTCCTGGGCAAGCACAGCAGCCATTAACAGGCTAAAAGACAGAATAACCACTGCTAAAATCGCCAAAGCTGTTGCTGAAGAATAAACAGTTACCTCTTTTCTCATATACTAGTATCTTAAAACGTATACTATTTAAAACTTTCTGTTGAGCTTTCGCATCTGGTGGCAGCACGAACAACAGCATGAACATGTGCAAAACTTGTGCAAATTTTTTTAAAGGCTTGCCACTAATGTAGCTGGTTAATGAAAAAAGAGGCTGCTTCGGCTGTTGCAGTTGTTTTGCTAGTTTTGTTAATGCTTTTAGCTATTGCCATCGTTGCAAATGCGCAGCAGGTAAAGCCCTCTGTCGAGACGCGGTGCTATGGCAATGGCGCATTCGGCATTTCCAATCTTGACAAAAGTGGCGGCTCTGTTTCTATCAAGAAGAGTGGCGGGTCTTCTTCCTCACCAACTGGCTCCTGGCGTGAGATGTCTAATGGCTTTTATAAGTTCACTTCAGACGACATGGCCGTTGTTGACGTTAAGGGCGGCTACTACACCATTACTGTTGATAGGAAGAGCTATGGGGTGACGTGCCCGCCTTTTGAGTTCAGCTGCAAGCTCATAAACCTAACGATAAACAGCTGCTACAGGCGCAACAGCACGTTCTTTGGAAAGTACACTGCTTACAGCTACCGTTACGATAAGAAAAATGAATTTCGTTTTGAGAAGCCGTTTATGCTGAGGTATGACGCAACAGCTCTTGTTGGCGGCAAGAAAAAGGAGCTTACGCATGCCCCAAATATTAAAAGCCCGGATTTTGAAGACATCAACATCACCAGGATTAAGCGTGTTGGCTCAAACACCTATACGTTGAAGTGGCAGACGCCTCTTAACGTTTCAAGATTCATGATACGGTATGACGATTGCGATACGGCAAAGTACAAGTTCTACGATTCGTTTGTGTGCACTGACAGGCCTTCATGCAGCAAAGACAGCGAATGCCTTCAGTCAGAGCGCTGCGACGGAGGCATCTGCATCCCCATCAGCTGCGCTGCCTGCCAGTACCAAGCCAACCACACGTGCGTTGATTATGACTGCTGCACTGATTTAGATTGCGATTCCGGCTTTGTTTGCGGCAACAACAGAAATTGCCAGCCACTAAGCTGCGAATTCGATGAATACGTTGTTGGCCACGGCTGCGAAACGCTTGAATGCGCCGAAGACGAGTACATTTTCAACAGCTCCTGCAGCAAGCTCAACTGCGCAAAAGGGCAAATCGCTGTTAACCACATCTGCAAGGACATCATTTGCAACGATGACGAGTCCATTGATACAGAAACAAGCAGCTGCAAGAAGCTTGGTTGCGGCTTCCTCAAGAAAGCAAAGAATCATGCATGCGTCAGCGTGTTCTCGCTGTGGTTTGGCAGAAAATAGCCCTGAATAACCCAAATTTTTTTAAACTGCCTCTTTTTCTGTTCTGTTCATAGCCCCGTAGTGCAGCGGTCAAAGCTCATGGTCAGCGACTACTATTTCTTTTTTGCACTCTCTGCTAACCGTTTGCTTGCTGTTGTAGAAATTGGATACACTTACCGCTTGCTTCTCATTCTTCTTTCAGAAATCTCTTTCGTGGGCGGGTTCCTGTTGTTTCTTAGAAACCGGTCTATCCTGTCCTGGTCAAGCTGCTTTTGCTTGTTGGCTTCCTCAGTCAGGTCTGGCATGGTAATGTCAACCACTGCCGGCTTGTCCTTCTGGAACTTGGCATAGCGGAGCGCCTTTGCGCTTATTTTCTTTTCCTTCTTTCTTTTGCCCATAAAACATCAATCCTTTTTAAGCTTAATTTTGGGATGTTTCATAATGCTTGTTTATATTGCTTTTGGCTACGGTCCAAGGAATTGGCTTGCGAATGTCAGGTTAGCCACCTTTGCAAGGTTGTTCGTGAACACAAGAATCCCCAGTATTATAAGTATTATTCCCGCTGCTATGCTTACGTATTTCATCACGTTCTGGTACTTTTTGATTAGTGCTGTTGCTTGTGAAGTAAAAAGCCCTACGGCAAGGAACGGCACTCCCAAGCCAAGCGCATAGGCAAATAGCATCCCGAACGCAATTGCCGGCTTTGTGAGTGCCAGCGTGAGTATTGCGCCGAGTATTGCACCAACACATGGCGTCCATCCTACGGCAAAAGCTGCCCCAAACAGGAACGACGCAGCATAGCTTGGCTTTAGGCCTTTGAGCTTGAGCTTGTGCTCCTGCTGCAGGAACTGCGGCTTTATTATTCCAAGCAGGACAAGGCCGAACAGTATTATTATAACGCCTCCAATCTTCCCAAGAACGTCTTTCAGCGTGTATGAGATGTTTAGCAGCACGCTGTTAATTAATGCGCCGAGGAGTGCGAATACAAAAGTAAAGCCGATAACAAACAGGACAGTATTTACGAATATAGCTGCCTTGGCTTTTTTGCTGTCTTTTTTTATCTCTGCCGCTGTTGTGCCAGAAAGGTATGCGACAAATGCCGGTACCAGTGGCAGCACGCATGGTGACAGGAATGATGCGAGCCCTGCCGCGAACGCGATGAATAATGTGATTTCAGCCATTTTCCACTCCTTCGATTCTGCTGTTTATTTTGTCGCTTCTGCTGCTAGCGAATCCTTTATCTGTTTCAGCACTTCTTGCTTCGTCTGAGCCACTAGAGTTCTCGACACCACTTTCTCATCAGCAGTTATGAATATCTTTGTGTGCTGGTAAGTTATGCCGAACTTCTTCGCTAAAGCCTTTTCATCTGCATCGGTTTGGTCGTCGTTGTAGTTGACCTGGAATCCAACAACGTTGTCAGCGTCTAGCTCATCAAATGCAGCTTTTATTGCCGGAGCTTCCGCCTTGCATATTGGGCACCAATTTGCGTAAAAGTCCAGGAAGACGTACTTTCCTTCCTTAAGTGCACCATCATAAGCTGCTTTGTCGAACTCGTAGAAGTTTTTTGCAATCGGTTTTGTGGGAACTTTCTCTGCGGGAGCTGCGGCAGCTGAGGTTTCTGTTTTTCCGCTGCTGGTTTGCTGTTGCTGGGATTGTTCAGCTTGCTGTTCTGCTGAAGTTGCAGCTTCCTCATTGTTGGTTGCTGCCGTGGCGTCTTTGGCTAATTGGGTATTTTCCTGCTGTGGTATTGTGGTGCATCCAACAGCAACAAAGATGAGTATGGTGAAAATAACAACTTCTGCCGCAGCCAAATATTTCATACTGCCTTTTTTAGCTTCATCAGTATTTATAGTTATCCCTCGGCAATAAACAGAGAACTAACCAGCAATCGAGTTCAAACCGCTGCTTACTTCGGCTTCTTGTGCTTTGCGCATGTTCCGCACATGATTATCACCTCACTGTGAACTGGCTTATGTTTCTGGCGTTTAAATTGTTTTTGTTTTAGCGGCTGCGGCAGCTAAAGAAAACTTTAAATAACCGCTGCTGCGAAGTTTTTGGCATGGCTCTCAGGCAACCCGAGTCAATGGATGAGTGCGTTTACTTTACTCAGCGCTCTCTCGACAATGGCAAAGGCTCTGTTAAGGTGTGGGTCTTCAAGCAGACCTGCCCCAAGTGCAAGAAAGCCATTATGGGCAAGCCTCGTGACAGCAAGGGCAAGGTTAAGACGCGAGCCAGCGAATACGTCTGCCCCGGCTGCGGCCACAGCGCTGAAAAGAAGGCTTACGAGGACTCTTTGGCAGCAAATGCCGAATACACCTGTCCCGCTTGCGGCAGCAGAGGCGAAGCTCAGATTCCGTATAAGAGGAAAAACATTGAGGGCATTCCAACGCTGCGCTTCCAGTGCGCAAGGTGCCATGCCAGCATTGACGTTACCAAGAAGATGAAGGAGAAGAAGGGGAAGGGCGGCAATAAGGGCTTTGAAGGCGAGGACGTTTAATTCTATTTTCAAAAGGTTTATATTTAAAGTTGGATTCCCCTACCCTCATGCCAAAGCCTTTGGAATCCCGCGTTTTGGAAATATTAAGGCTGAACCACTCAGACGAGGAAGAGGTTAAGGCAGCAGCTCTCATAGCTATGAAAGCCCATCCAAATTATCATGAGATGGGAGAGCTTCTTTACATGGAATTATGCTTTCCTGACCTGCTTAAAGAATTGCAAGGCAAACCTGTTGTTATTGGAAAAAAAGGCTTTGAAACTGTAGCGGTTTATGAAGTCCCTAACTACTTTAAGAGGGAAGGAACAAAGATTGCTTTTGGTCAGACAATGACGCTGAGCAGTTCACCGTTTGAAGAGGTTCCCTACCACGGAGATCTTGGAGTCTTAGCGCCTTTAGATGGTTCGTTTGGCACAGCAGCTGCTCTTTTGTCCGGCCTTGGCAAGCTTACGGAACATTTGGCATCTATGGTGGGCGCTGCTATAGTTCACCGTGACGCCATACCCCATCCACAGGTAAGTGTGTGGGAGCAGCTTGGCTACGAACGTGTTCAGAGCACACAAGGTTTTCCATTTGATAGTCACATAATGGAAAAGACGTATCAGCCACGCTCGCACACGCTCACTCCACAGGAAGCCGAGATAATTGCTGGGTTGCAGCGTTCTATGCACTTCCAGCTCAACAATCCTGCCCGAGCTGGTCCAGTAGCATATGCCTTTGAGTCCTCACTTGAGCAAACTATTTAAACAATCCCAGTTCCTTTTTCTCTCATGGTAAAAAAGTCTGAAGCTAGGCAGAAGGAGAAAATACTCGTAACCGCGGCATTGCCTTACGCCAACGGCCCCATTCACCTGGGCCACTTGGTCGAGTACATCCAGGCAGACATATTGGTGAGGTTCCTTAGGTTTTCTGGCAAGGACGTCGTGTTTGTCTGCGCTGACGACACCCATGGGACTCCCATTGAGCTTGCAGCTGCGAAGGAGAAGATTGCCCCTGAAGAGCTTATCAGCAAGTATTACGGCGAGCACACAGCGGATTTTTCAGCCTTTCACGTAGACTTTGACGTTTATCATTCAACAAACAGCCCTGAGAACAAGTTTTACAGTGACCTTTTTTTTAAGAAGCTCACTGAAAAGGGCTTCATTTACGAGCGCCTCGTTGAGCTGACTTATTGTGAAAATGACAAGAGATACCTGCCTGATAGGTATGTGAAGGGCAAATGCCCCAAGTGCGGCGCTGAGGACCAGTATGGTGACCAGTGCGAGCGCTGCAATTCAATCTACCAGCCAGTGGACCTTGTTGAGCCTCACTGTTCCATCTGCGGTTCTGTTCCTGTCAGGAAGCAGTCGTTGCATTACTTTTTCAAGCTGAGCTCCTTTTCCCAGCAGCTGCAGCAGTGGCTCGGTGGCAACAAGCTCATTCAGGATGATGTCCGGCATTTTGTTGAGGGCTGGCTTAAGTCCGGGCTGCAGGACTGGGACATCTCAAGGGACGGCCCTTACTTTGGCTTCAAGATTCCGGGTGAGCTTAACAAGTACTATTACGTCTGGCTTGACGCGCCTATCGGCTACATTGCTGCAACCGAAAAATACTGCAAGGAAAAGCTCAACAAGACAGCGCTTGAGGCATATTGGCAGAATTATGACGCAAAAATAATTCATTTCATTGGCAAGGATATCATTTACTTCCATCTTCTTTTCTGGCCTTCGATGCTCTTGGCTGCGGGCTTCAATCTTCCCTCTGACATTGTCGTTCACGGCCACCTGACCATTAACGGGGAGAAGATGTCCAAGTCCCGAGGCAACTTCCTTACCGCCAGGGATTATCTTGCCGTTGCCGGCCATGAGCCTGAGTTCCTCAGGTTTTACTACGCCTCACACCTTACAAAGGCCCTTGCAGACATCAACCTTGACTTTGAGGATTTTAAGGGAAAAACCAACAACGACCTAGTAAGCAATATTGCTAATTTTGTCCACAGAACGCTGGTCTTCATAAATAACAACTTCGACTCAAAGCTTGACAACATTGGCGATGATGAAAAGTTCTTCTTGCAGCAGCTGCAGCCAAAATACGAGTCAGTAATAAAGCATTACTCAGAATACAACTTCAAGGAAGCTGTTAAGGGGATTCTGGAGCTGAGCAGCATTGGCAACCGCTACTTTCAGGAGAACCAGCCTTGGCAGCTTGTGAAGACTGATAAGAAGAAGTGCCATAAGGTTGTTTCGGTTGCGGCCGCAATTGTGAGGAACCTTGCCATTTTGTCCTTCCCTATTCTTCCAAAATATTCTGAGAAGATTTTGAGGCTTTTGGGCTACGAGAGCACTAAAAATCTTGGCCTTGGCGAATTGGACAAGCCAGTTCCTGCAAAGAAGATTCTCGCTGCCAGGATCATTTTTGCGCCAATTGAGGAAACCATCTTAATGGCATCTGTCTTCCCTGCTGTTTTGAAAGTCGGCAAGGTTGAGGAGGTAACAGAGCATCCTGATGCTGACAAGCTTTACGTCCTGAAGGTTGATATCGGAAGCGGTAAGCAGAAAATAATCCAGCTTGTTGCGGGCTTGAGGCCTTATTACAAGAAGGCCGAGCTCCTTGGCAGGAATATTGTTGTTGTTTCAAACCTCAAGCATGCAAAATTTCGCGGCTACGAAAGCCAGGGGATGCTTCTTGCTGCTGACGATGGGAATAGGGTGGTCGTTGTTTCGCCTGAGCTTTCACAGCCTGGTGATCTGGTTTATCCTGAAGGCTCAGACCCTGAAAAGATTGCGTCAAGCAGGAAGCAGCTGGCTATTGAAGAGTTTTACAGGCTTAACCTGAGGGTTAATGACGAGCATATTGTTTACGGGACCAAGCCGCTTAGGACTGCAAAAGAGATTATTTCCGTTGATGCCGCAGAAGATGCGGTTGTGAGGTAGGTGCTATTGCTAGATAGGCTGCCAAGTGGTTTTCTCTGATACTGGCACTTAACTTTTTAAACGAATCTTGATTACCTTTCATCATGCTTGAACTTAATCTGTATCAGGAGCTAGATGATCCAAAGCAGTTTATGGCCGCAACTATCCTGGGCGCGGATAAAACAGACATAAGCGATGCTTTACGGCTTATTCGGCAGAGAGACCACGTTACTGTTACTGGCAGCAAAGGTGGTGAACTTGTTGCCGTTTATTGTTTACCACAATTTTCCTTTGAAAACCGCATTTTAACTAATGTTGACTTTGGTTATCTGGCAGTTTATCCTAAAGGAAAAGGCATATACGCGGAAATGATCCGGAGTGTTGGGCCTTTGTTTGAAGAATTTGCCCTTACTTCGGCTGCTGACAGGCTGGTGCACCGCGTAGTCTCTACTCGCGAGGATCTTTTTTCAGGGCTTGGTTACGTAAAAATTGGCACTCAGGATGGCCTTGTTGTCTGCAAGCGTGACTATTTGCCTGTGAGTCATAATCTAACTGCAGAAGGAACAAAGATTCTTGAGGAGCTTGTTAACAAAATGCTTTGAAATTTTTTCTTTTTCGCTCACCAAAAACTATATAAACTCTTTTTCAAAGATTTCCGTTCATGGCAAAAGCAGCTAAGGAAGCCGAAACCGTTTCGGCTGAAGGCAAATCAAAAGTTGATGTTGTTACTGGCGAAATTTGCCCTGTCTGCAGCCAGAAATCCCTTGCCTTGGCTGAAAGGGAGCAGGAGGTTCCTTATTTCGGCAAGGTCTACATTTTCTCGATGACGTGCAGCAGTTGCAAGTTCCACAAGGCCGATGTGGAGTGCGCTGAGCAGAGGGAGCCTGCCCGCTATTCAATTGAGGTTTCAGGCCCTGATGACATGTCGATAAGGGTTGTTAAGTCCGGCCAGGGGACTGTCAGGATTCCTTACGTTGCTGATATCGAGCCCGGCGAGGCGTCCAACGGCTATGTCACCAACATTGAGGGCCTTCTTCAGAGGGTTAAGCACCAGATTGAGGTCATCCGAGACACAGATGAGGATGAGGCCGCTGTCCAGAAGGCAAAGAACCTTATCAAGAAGATTAACAGGTGCGTTTGGGGTGAGGAGAAGCTTAAAATAATTATCGAGGACCCGAGCGGAAACAGCGCAATAATCAGCGAGAAGGCTGCTGTTGAGAAAGTCAGAATCAAAACATAATCGCCGTAGCAAAATCCGGCAGCTTCTTTATTATCTTAACATCAGGCTTTATAGCCATTATCTGATCAAGCGGTGTGATGCCCCTTGTTATTGCAAATGTGTGGCTTGCAGGAATTCCCGCTTCCCTGGCGGCCCTTATATCCCCGCCGGTATCTCCAATCAAATAACTCTGCTTAGGGCTAATCTCGGCCATCCTAAGGATTGCCTCTACAGTCTCTTTGCTTTTTGGAATCTCATCGCCCCCGACAATAAGGGGCTTCCCTTCCTTCACGAAATATTTCAATATGCCGTTGTTTCTGAAGGTTTCAATAATTGCCTTTCTGGAGGAATTTGACATCGCCGCAAAGTAAGCCCTGTCATTAAATGTTTCCAAAAACAAGCCAACGTCATCAAAGGTCTTGCAGTGCACAGCGGTTTTTTCTATTCGCTTATAATATTCTCTCACATATTTTTTAATAAGCATGCTTTTAATCTCTCCGTCAGGGACCCCGGAAACGCTTAGCCATGTCCCCACATACCACTCGATTGGGTTGCCGTATTTGCCAAAGATCCAGTCAGCGCCAAAAAGCTCCTCAGGAGGTAGGGATACGGCTATGCCTTTCTCCTGAAGAAGCACCTCTGCCTCCTTTATGGCGTCTTTCCCCGCAGAGCTAAGCTGTTCAGGTATGTCACTTCTTCTCACCAGAGTGTCGTCAACGTCAAAGATTACAAGCTGGCTTTCCTTGTCGCCTGTGCCGAATGCGTTTTTAATCCTTTGCCCATTTATGGAGAAAGAAGCATCCTCAACCTTGAAGAGAAGCCTGCCTTTCTTGCCGGGGAGCTTCCTGTAGCTGACTATGCCTGCAGAAACCATCTGGTTCAGGTATTTATATGAGGTGGAGTTCTTTAGCCCTAAAGACTTGCTGATGGAATCTAGGGTTGCTTCCTCTTCCGTAAGCAGATGGTTAATTATCGCTAATTTTTCCTTTTTATCAAAACAGTTCACCGTCGCGATTATTTTCCTTATTTCTTTCTTCATACCGTAAAAGAATTCAGGGGCTGCTTAAATATTTTTTGTTTTTGTAAAAGCTTTTCCTAATTTTTATATATCATAAAAATAAAAATGTACTTAAGTTTATATCTTGGAAAAATATATAAATTAACCTCTCGTCCCTTTCCTGTTTTGTAAAACGTGGGTTTATGGTAAAGGTGGGGATTATCGGGGGCTCGGGTCTTGACGACCCCGGCATTTTAGATGGTGCTAAAGAGGTAGAGGTAGATACGCCGTACGGCAAGCCCAGCTCCCCTTTGACGATTGGAAGGATTGGAGGGGTTGATGTTGTAATACTTGCAAGGCACGGCCAAGGCCACAAGATTTCCCCAACCCATGTGAATTACAAAGCAAACATCTGGGCGTTAAAGGACCAGGGCGTTACCCACATACTGGCAACAACAGCCTGCGGGAGCTTGCGAGAGAAAATCGGCAGAGGCGACTTTGTCATTCTTGACCAATTTATAGATTTCACGAGGCATAGGGAACATCCGACCTTCTACGCTGATTTCAGCAATGGCGCAAAGCATACTGCAATGCCGACGCCCTTCAACGAGGAATTAAGGAAACATCTCATTGAAACATCCAAAGCGCTCGGTTTTGCAACGCACGACAAGGGAACAGTTATAACGATAGAGGGCCCCAGGTTTTCAACAAAGGCAGAGTCAAAGATGTTCAGGGTGTGGGGCGCAGACGTCATAAACATGTCGGTTGCGCCTGAGTGCACGCTTGCAAACGAGATAGGCATACCTTATGCTGCCGTTGCGATGAGCACGGATTACGACAGCTTCAGGGATGATGTTGAACCAGTTTCTTGGGACGATATTGTGAAGGTATTTGAGCAAAATGCTGGCAAGGTAAAGAGTCTTCTTGTTACGGCAATTCCTAAGATAGGTAGTGTTGAAAGCAGCCATTAATAAAATAGAAATATTGCTTGATTCTATTATTTACGTTCTGTAAATCCATTTTCAAAAATCATATAAATGCCTATCTTCTCAATACAGCTAAAGGGGTTGAATGAACATCAAGATAGGCATAATAGGCGCGATGAAAGGCGAGGTTGTCAATTATTTCTCTGGCCTGAAAAACAAGGAATTGAAAAGGATTGCTAAGTTTGTATTTTATTCCGGTAAACTCTGTGAAAAAGACGTGGTAATTGCTAAGGGCGGCGTCGGCAAAGTGAATGCGGCTGTATGCACTCAGGTCCTTATTGACCGGTTTGATGTTTCGTTAGTTATATTCACAGGGGTATCCGGGGCACTAAACCCTCTTCTCAAAATAAATGACATCGTTGTTTCAAAGGAATGCATACAGCACGATATGGACGCCAGAAGCCTAGGGTTTGAACTTGGGCAGATTCCTTTTACCAAACAAAAAGCGTTTAAATCCTCCGAAAAATTGAGAAAGATTGCAGTTGTGGCTGCAAAATCCCTGGGACTCAACGTATTTGAAGGAAGAATCCTTACAGGAGACAAGTTTGTAACTGACAAAAAAATTTCTGGCTCATTGAGAAAAGTTTTAAAAGGAGACTGCATTGATATGGAAAGCGCTGCGGTTGCGCACGCCTGCACATTGAACGGCATTCCGCATATCATTATCAGGACGATATCGGACAAGGCAGATCATTCGGCGCCAGTCGACTTTTCAGAGTTTTGCGGGGTAGCTGCAAAAAACTCATTCAAGATTGTATCGGAAATGCTGAAACTGATTTAAACAGGAAGTGAGCTTATGGACCTCAAGTCAATCATCCGCACTGTGCCTGACTTTCCCAAGAAGGGAATCATGTTCAGGGACATTACCCCGCTCCTTTCCGATGCTGCAGCGTTCAGGCACGTCATCCGGCAGTTTCTTAACTATTGCAAAGGCAAGGGCATAAATGTTGTTGCTTCTGCGGAAAGCCGCGGCTTCATTTTCGGCTCTGTGCTCGCTTATGAGCTTGGCGTTCCTTTTGTCCCTTTAAGGAAGCCCGGGAAGCTGCCTTACAAAAAGATAAGGCAGGAATTCCAGACAGAATACAGCACAGACGCATTTGAGATTCATGAGGATGCCATTAAGAAAGGTGACAATGTCCTTATTGTGGACGACTTGATTGCGACTGGGGGAACGGCAAAGGCAGCAGCCAGCCTTATTGAAAAGCTCGGCGGCAGTGTTGCGGGCTTCGCCTTTGTTATCGAGCTTTCTTTCCTGCACGGCAGGGAGAAATTGAAGGGCTACGACGTTTTCAGCATTGTCAATTACGATTCAGAATGAATAAGATTAACTTAGTTGGCTCTTTAGTGGCCTTTTTCCTCTATAAGCTCCTGTATGGATGCATAAGCCCTCATGGCGTCCTTTTTATGAAAGATAAACGTAAGCTCGGTGGCCGCGGTGACCAGCTCGAAGATGTTGATGTTGTCCCAGTACAGCTTCCTGGTTACTGCAAAGATTATTCCCGGGGTGTAAAGGAAGTCCCTTTCGAGGCCCATGGAGACTGACACGAGGTTTTTCTCCTGCGTTGCTATTTGGCCGCTGCCTATGGCTGCGATGACCTCTTTCTCGTGCTTGTCATCTGTTATTATCGAAACCTCCTGGTTGCCGTGTATGACGTTGAAGGTATCGCCTGCCTCGTAGTCGAACAGCTTGTAAAGCGTCTCAAGCCTCTTAAACAGCTGGGGTGACCTTTTCACAGAAAAGTAGACCAGGTTTGTTTTTAGTGTTAGCTGGGTATGCGGCAAAAACCTTATCTTTTTGACCTCGCCTTCTGCCAGGCCTTCGCTGTGCCTTCGCAGCGCCATTACCACAGCAGCGTCATTCACGCTTTTTCCCAGCTGCTGCTCCACCTGCTGCTTGATTTTTTCAGCCAGGGCTGCAAAGCTGATAATGCCCTGCCTGAGCCCTTCCTGCAGAAGAGGCTTTTCATTCACTATTCCCTTCACAACAGCGCTGACGGTTGCCATTTCCCAAAACAGCTAAATAACACTTTTATTTAAATTTTGTTATTTTAATAACATTAAGTTTTAATAGTAGGACCTATGCCTTTGTCGTCCCAGTTGCAGTTATCCTGTTCAGGTTGTACAGTTGGGCAAGGCTTAAATACGCCTAAAACTACCCCAAATCGGGGATGGTTGCTAACATGGTCGTGATGAAGTTCGGGGGCACCTCTGTCGGCAATGCAGAGAGCATAAGGAGGGTTATTGAAATTGTCAGCGCCAGCCGCAGCAGGAGCCCTTTTGTCGTTGTTTCAGCGGTTTCAGGCGTTACAGACGCACTCCTCGCAGCAGCTAAGAAAGCGCTTGGAAGAAACGTTTCTGTAAGGGAAATTGTGTCAGGAATTCAAGACAGGCACAGCAGCATAATTAAAGAGCTCGGATTGGACTCAGACCTTGTGTCCGGGGAGCTTGCCGAGCTTGAGCACGTCCTTTTCGGAATCTCGCTTGTCAGGGAGCTGACTGCCCGCACAGCAGACTACGTTGCCTCTTTCGGCGAGCGCATGTCTGCAAAGATTATAGCGGCTTATGCAAGAAAGTCTGGCCTTGGTGCCCAGGCGTTCAACGCTTGCGACCTTGGCATGGTCACCGATGGCAACTTCGGCGCTGCAGAAATTTTGCCAGGAACTTATGAAATGATTGCTGCTGCCGTGAAAAAAATCCCTCCAGCCACAATTCCGATAGTGACTGGCTTTATCGGCAAAACATCGGATGGCGAGATAACAACGCTCGGAAGAGGAGGCAGTGATTATACTGCTGCCATTTACGGAGTTGCCCTCAATTCTGAAGAGATTCAGATTTGGACCGACGTTGACGGCGTTATGACTGCAGATCCGAAAATCATCCCTGATGCCAGGACTGTTGACGTTGTTTCGTTCGAGGAGGCAAGCGAGCTTGCCTACTTTGGGGCCAAGGTGCTTCATCCAAAAACCATAGTGCCTGCGATGAACAAGGGCATACCGGTGAGGGTGCTTAATACGTTCAACCCTTCGGGCAAAGGCACGCTTATTTTAAAGACTGTCGGCAAAAGCGACAGGAGCGATGTGACTGCGATAACCTGCAAGAATAACATATACGTGATAAACATAAACTCTGCAAGGATGCTTCTGGCATTCGGCTTCCTTCACCATGTGTTCAAGCTTTTTGATGAGTTCAGGGTTCCTGTCGACCTGATTGCAACATCGGAAGTGAATGTTTCAGTTACTGTTGAGAGGAAGTTTGACGTTTCAGAGCTTGTGGAACGGCTTAAGGAGTTTGCCGACGTTGCTGTTCTGTCAGGCAGGGCATCGATAAGCGTGGTTGGCAACGGGATAAGGTCAACGCCCGGCATTGGTGGCAGGATATTTTCCACACTCGGGAAGAGGGGGATTAACGTTGAGATGACGTCACAGAGCTATGCCGATGTGAACGAGAGCGTTGTTATCAGGGAGGAGCGCCTTGATGAGGCTGTGCAAGCTCTGCATGACGAATTTTTCGGCACTTCTGCCAAAGCTAGTCGCGCTGTTAAACAGCAAGTGGCAGCCACTAAACTTGAGTAAATTTAAATAAGGAAAACGACATTAACACTGGCAACGGGGTGGAAATCATGGGTTTGAACGGGAATGTAAGAATTGAGGGCGCAATGACCGCAATGGTAACGCCCTTTACGGAAGATGGCAAGCTTGATGTGGAAGGCCTGAGGAAGAACGTTGAGTTCCAGATTGCCAATGGGATAAGCGGCTTGATACCTTGCGGCACAACTGGAGAGTCCCCAACGCTTTCGCATGACGAGCACGACCTCGTCATTGAGGAAACCGTCAAGGCAGCCCGTGGGAGGGTGCTGGTCATTGCAGGAACGGGCTCGAACAGCACGCAGGAAGCCCTCAGGCTGAGCAAGCATGCAGAGGAGGCAGGCGCTGACGCTGTGTTGGTTGTTTCGCCCTACTACAACAAGCCCACGCAGGAAGGGCTTTACAGGCACTTCAAGGCCATAGCCGAGTCAATAAGCATTCCTGTTGTCGTTTACAACATTCAGGGCCGAACCGGTGTAAACATAGAAACAGCAACGCTTGCAAGGATGGCTCAGTCGTGCAGCAACATAATCGCGGTCAAAGAAGCCTCTGGCAATGTTGCTCAGATGATGGATGTTTTGGAGCAGCTGCCTAAAACCTTTAGTGTTGTAAGCGGTGACGATAATATGACAATGCCTCTTATGGCGCTTGGCGGCAGGGGAGTGATATCTGTAGTCAGCAACTTAATTCCAAAGAAGGTCAGCGACATGTGCGCAGCAGCGTTAAAGGGCGATTTTGCGGCTGCGAGAAAGCTGCATTTTGAAATGCTGCCGTTGTTCAAAGCCGCGTTCATTGAGACGAACCCGATTCCGATAAAGGCAGCAATGAGCCTTGCAGGCCTGCCCTCCGGGCCGGTTAGGATGCCGCTGTGCGAGATGCAGCCTACGAATCTGGACAAGCTTAAAGCTGCTTTGCAGAAGATGGGCGTCTTGAAGGCAACAGCAGCAAAAGCAACAGTTTAGCTGCGGCAACGACGGCGAAGGTAGTTGGTGGTGATTGGACTATGAAAATTGCTCTGATTGGCTATGGGAAAATGGGTAAAGAAGTGGAGAGGGTTGCGAAGCTTAGAGGCCATTCTGTTTGCGCAATTATTGACAGGGCTGAAGCCGCTGCAACCCATAAGGAAATTGACAACGCAGGCAGCTGCTTGAAGGATGCTGATGTCGCGATTGACTTTACAGTGCCTTCTGCTGTCGTTGACAACATCCGCAGGGTCACGGCTGCAAAGAAAAACATGGTTGTTGGCACTACTGGCTGGTATGATGGCATGACCGAGGCAAAGCAGCTTGTCGGTGCGGCTGGAACCGGATTCATCTACAGCTCAAACTTTTCAGTTGGCGTAAACGTTTTTTACAGGATTGTCGAGGCAGCTGCCAGGCTGATAAATAAGGTTCCCGAGTATGACGCTTTTGGCTATGAGCTTCATCACAATCAGAAGCTTGACAGCCCTTCTGGAACTGCCAAGAGCATTGCCGAAATACTGCTTAAGAACATCGGAAGGAAAAAACAGGCCCAATACGGCAAGCTGGACAGGAAGATAAATCCTGAAGAGCTGCACTTCGCTAGCGTGAGGGCTGGCTCTATCCCGGGAACTCACGTTGTAGGGTTTGACAGCGAGGCAGACACGATTGAGCTTAAGCACACCGCAAGGAGCAGGGCAGGATTCGCCTTGGGAGCGGTCATGGCTGCTGAATGGGTCAAGGGCAGGAAGGGCTTCTTCACCATGAACGACTTCATAAGCGACTTTTTCAAGTGAGGCGGTATGAATCATTGTTGTGGCTTTATCTATCTTACCAATACAACTTATACGATACCTTTTAATATTAGCCACAGCCGCAGCCGCATAAAACACGAGGGGGAACAGAAATGCAAAAGATAAAAGTCGGGATTTTGGGAGCTACCCGCATGGTGGGGCAGCGCTTCGTGCAGCTGCTTGAGGGCCATCCCTGGTTTGAGGTTTCTGAGCTTGCAGCCTCTCCAGAGTCTGCCGGCAAGGCTTATGAGGAAGCTGTAGCTGGGCGATGGAAAACCTCGGCAGACCTCCCAGAATATGCCAGAAAAATGAAAGTGAAGGAGTGCAGGCCAAATCTTGATTGCAGGCTCGTATTCTCTGCGCTTGACGCATCAGTTGCCGGCCCGATTGAAGAGGAATTCGCGAAAGCAGGCTATGCCGTGAGCAGCAACTCTCGCAATCACAGGATGGACTCTGATGTTCCTCTTCTGATTCCTGAGGTTAATGCTGAGCACCTTGAGCTTGTTAAGAAACAACAGCAGCAGCGAAAGTGGAAAGGATTCATAGTCACAAATCCGAACTGCAGCACCATCCACATGGTCCTGGCATTAAAGCCGCTTATGGACAGGTTCGGCTTGGAAAAAGTGATTGTGACAACCATGCAGGCTCTCAGCGGCGCTGGCTATCCTGGAGTTGCCTCTATGGACATTATTGACAACGTTTACCCTTATATCGGCATGGAAGAGGAGAAGGTGCAGACAGAGACTTTGAAGCTGCTTGGAAAACCTAGTGGCAACAGCAGCAGGATAGAGAATGCAAAAATCGCAGTGAGTGCCCAGTGCAACCGCGTTAACGTTTCTGACGGGCATACTGAGTGCGTTTCTGTCAAGCTGTCAAAATCTGCAACAGAAAAGGACATCATACGCGCTTTTGAAAATTTTAACCCGCTGCAGCAGTTGAAGCTGCCATCCTCACCGCAGCATCCAATAGTCGTGAGGACCGAAATGGACAGGCCTCAGCCGAAGCTGGACCGCAACTTAGAAAGAGGAATGGCATCTGTTGTCGGCAGGATTCGCAAATGCAATGTGCTGGACTACAAGTTCGTTGTCCTTGGTCATAACACGATACGGGGAGCAGCTGGCGCAGCAATCCTCAATGCAGAGCTTATGAGGGTTAAGGGGTTGATTGGTTAAGATGCCTGAGCAGCCATTACCATCACAAACGCCATCTCCTTTGCAGTATTTTAATGAGATAATGCATGGTGGCAGTCCGGTGGGTGTGCTGGAGCGCAAAGCTGCGTTATGCTACACCGTAACACGGGAAGCATCTGTTTTTCTTGCAGGTCAAGCAATTAGCAACGGAATTGATTTCGTTAAGGATTACTTGCCGCTGATGCACGATGCGGTAACGAGCCTGCAAAGTTTTCAGATGGCTCTGGTAGGCGCACCAACATACGGTGCTTATTTATGGCCTAATGTTGAGCTGCGTGATTTTGCTTCCTCTTTTATCGAGCTTGGCGCTAGTATGAGGCTTAACTCGGCATCCCCGAGTATGGATATTGTGCAGGCAGTTGAAGTTCGTTCTACTGGAGCTGTTATTGTGCGCTTTGGTCATGCCTTGATGCACTTTGCATCAGATACTTATTTTTTTAGCAGGGATTTGTCCGATGTTGTTGCTGCAAGCCAGCCCTCTCTTGAGCTATCGCGGCGCATTGTTGACGGGTTGGTTCTCGAAGCCATGAGCGCCCCTTTTGCAGGTAAGGGAGTGGAGAGTGTCGGCGGCGCAGTTAATGGAATGGATTACTTACTTAATCTTGTAACTGAGTACGATGCAAGCAATCCTGCAAGAAAGGAGAGATAACTGAAAATGGCAAAATACACTCGTTCAGGACGCCTTCAGCAGATTCCACCATATCTTTTTGCTGAAATCAGCAAGAAGATTGAGCAGGCTAAGAATAAGGGCGTTGACGTCATAAGCCTTGGCATCGGTGATCCGGACATGCCTACGCCGAAGCACATTATTGCCGAGCTTGAAAGGGCAGCAAACGACCCGAAAAACCACCAGTACCCGGACTATGAGGGTATGCTTGCATTCAGGGAGGCTGTTGTAGCATGGTATAAGAAAAGGCACAACGTTGCCCTTGACCCTGTCAGTGAAGTGCTGGCATTAATCGGCTCAAAAGAAGGGAGCCTGCACCTTTCGCTGGCATTCGTAAACCCAGGGGATTACGTGCTTGTTCCCAATCCGTGCTATACGCCTTACAGGACAAGCACTATACTGGCGAATGGCATGGTTTGTGACCTTCCCTTGCTTGAGGCAAACGGTTTCCTTCCGCAGCTTGACAGGATTAATAGGGATATTTGCAAGAGGGCTAAAATACTGTACCTGAGCTATCCAAACAATCCCACGACTGCTGTTGCTAACGTGGAGTTTTACAAGGAAGTGGTTGACTTCGCAAAGGACAAAGGCATAATCGTCTGCTCTGATAATCCTTACAGCGAGATTGCCTTTGACGGCTACAAGCCTCTGAGCTTCCTTGAGGTTCCCGGCGCTAAGGACGTTGGCGTTGAGTTCAACTCCCTGTCCAAGCCTTACAACATGACCGGCTGGCGCATTGGCATGGCTGTTGGCAATCCTGAAATAATCTCAGCCATGGCTACGGTGAAGAACAATGTTGACTCCGGAGTTTTCAACGCTGTCCAGTATGCCGCGATAACCGCGTTGCTTAAAACGCCTGACTCGCAGATTGACCACCTGAACAGCATCTACCAAAAGCGGCGAGACTTGGTTTATGATACTTTTACAAGCGTTGGCATACGTGTTAGGAAGCCTAAGGCAACCTTTTACATGTGGTGCAAGACGCCAAACGGCCACACCTGCGCCGGATTTGCTGCCCACCTGCTTGAAAAGGCAGGCGTTGTTGTCACTCCGGGAGCTGCTTACGGCAGCTACGGCGAGGGATATTTCAGAATCTCCCTGACTGTCCCTGATGCAAGGCTTGCTGAGGCCATGGACAGGATTAAGAAGGCAATGAGTAAGTGAGTCCGGTGAGGGCATAGAGAAAATGATAGCTGCCAAAAATAACAAGCTGTTCATTGGAGAGGTTGCGGCTTCTGATTTGGCAAGGAAATTTGGGACGCCACTTTACGTTTATGATGAGGAAACAATGCGCTCAAAGGTGAGTGCCCTTGTCCAGAACATCGCCTATCGCCCGCTTAGGATTTTCTATGCTGCAAAGGCAAACACAAACCTTTCTGTCCTGAAGATTATAAGGGACGAGGGGAAGGGCGTGGTTGGCATTGATGCTGTCTCTCCTGGCGAGATCGAAATTGCGTTGAAGGCAGGGTTCAAGCCCGGGCAGGTAATCTTTACCTCAACCTCTGTTACTGATGATGAGATGAAGTTCGCCATCTCAAGGAAGGTTCTCGTGAATTGCGATTCGTTGTCGCAGCTTGAAAGGTATGGCAGGCTAAATCCGAATTCCAAAGTCTGTTTCCGCGTCAACCCTGACGTTGGCGCAGGCCACCATGGCCACGTCATCACAGGCGGTCCTGAAAGCAAGTTTGGCATCTGGGCGGCTGATGTTGGAAAGGCGTTTGGCATTGCCGCAAAATATAATCTTAGGATTGTTGGCATTCACGAGCACATCGGCTCTGGCATTTTGGAGACTGACAAGTTCTTGGCAGCTATGAAGGTGCTTCTTTCGATTATTGAAAAAAACAAGAGTAAATTGACTGACCTTGAGTTTGTTGATTTCGGAGGAGGTATCGGTGTCCCTTACAGGCCTGACCAGAAGCCCATAGATTTTGTCCGGTTCGGTGCTGCTGTCAGCAGGCTGTTTGAAAGCTTTTGTAGCAGCTTTGGCAAGAAGATGTCTTTAATAATTGAGCCCGGCAGGTTTCTTGTTGCAGAGTCAGGCGTTCTCCTTTGCACTGTGAACACTGTAAAGCAGACTCCGAAGCACAAGTTCGTGGGAGTTGATACTGGCTTTCACCACCTGATAAGGCCCATGGCTTACGGCTCTTACCACCCAATCGTCGTTGTTGACCGCTGCACCAGCGAAAAAACAGAGAAAGTAGCTGTGTGCGGAAATATTTGTGAGTCCGGTGATGTGTTCACAAGGGACGAGCACGGAATTGTTGACAGAGAGCTTCCCCAGATAAAGGAAGGCGATGTCTTGGCAATACTTGTGGCTGGAGCTTACGGCTTTTCCATGTCATCTAACTATAACACGAGGCCAAGGCCTGCTGAGATGCTTGTTAAAGGCAGGGAGGTTAAGGTAGTAAGGAAGCAAGAGGACCTTTCTCATGTGGTTTATGGGATGTGAGATATAAGATGAGTTCTGTGCAAAGAAAGGTTCCGAGGTGCATGAGCACGCAGCATCCGGACAATGTTTCTACGCCATTCTTTTCGGAGAACCCTGTTATTGAAGGCGATACAGAAGTTAAAGAAGCCTATTATGCATTTTCCAGGCTTGGCTGTACTGAGCAGATGTGGGACGCTGAGGGCAAGGAGGTTGATGATTACGTTGTCAGAAAGCTGCTTTCAAGGCACGAGGATTTTTTCCAAAAAAATACCCTTGGCAGGGATGTTTTCCTGACGCTTAGGGTGCCTAACCCTTCTGTGGAGCGGGAGGAAGCCAAGGTTCTGCTGGAGACGCTTGAGTCCATCCCGAGAAGCTTTGACGTGGCAAGGAGTTTTGGCAGCAATGGCTCTGGCTCCGGCTCCGGCTCTGCAGATTTGTGCGCACCAGTGTTTGAGATTATCCTGCCCATGACGTCTTCAGCCGCCGAGCTGAACCGCGTATACCATTATTATCGCGACTTTGTTGCTGGCAAGGAGGGCAAGCCTCTGTTTGACACCACGGTTGGTGACTGGATTGGAAGGTTTGAGCCCAAGCAGATTAACGTGATCCCGCTTTTTGAAACAAAAGAGCAGATGCTGTCATCACCAGTGATTGTTGAGGATTACCTGAAGGGTAAGGAGTTGGATTACGTCCGGGTTTTTCTGGCGAGAAGCGACCCTGCCCTGAATTATGGCAGCCTCTCTGCTGTACTGATAAACAAGATTGCTGTTAAGCGCATTTATGAACTTGAGCAGCGCCTGGGCATTCCTCTGCCTGTGATTATTGGTGCTGGCCCTTGTCCTTTCAGGGGCAACCTTCGCCCGGATAATACCAACTGCCTGAAGGGTTACCCTTCTGTTAAGACATTTACCATTCAGTCTGCCTTCAAGTATGATTACGATGAGGAGTCTGTCCGGAAGGCCGTTGCTGACATTAATGAAGCTCCACGCGGCGAGCCTCACTTTGTCGAGGAAGCCCGGTGCCTTGACATAATTGAGAGGGCATCTGCCGCTTACAAGTCCCAGATTTCTGTTCTTGCTCCTGTTGTTAACCAGCTGGCATCTTCTGTTCCGCAGCGCAGAAAACGCAAGCTGCACATCGGCCTTTTTGGCTACTCCAGGAAGGTGCAGGGCACTGATAGCGTTACGCTTCCCCGTGCCATATCATTCTGCGCAGCGCTTTATTCGGTTGGTTTCCCTCCTGAGCTTCTCGGCATCAACGCGCTTTCTGATAAGGATTTTGATGTTTTGAGCGAAAGCTATAAGAACTTCCAGAGCGACCTGGCTGATGCACTCAGGTATTACAGTGACGACTGTGCCATGGTCTTGCCAAGGACAGTAATTGCCCAGCTCAAGCCAGCCATTGACAGGTTTATGTCAGAGCTTGATATTGTTCGTAATGAGAAGCATGCCGCGATTGTCAAGAAGAGTATTGATGCTTACGGCAAGGGCCGCTTGAAGGAGCTGCAGGAGCTTATTGTTGACTCTGCCCGGATTAGAAAGTTTTTGGGGTGAAATAGCATGGCACCAACTTTGAAGTTTGTAAAGATGCACGGCCTTGGCAACGATTACGTTGTCATAGACCTTTTTGATAGCAGCAACAGGAAAGCGTTTGACAAGCTGTCAGGTTCTGAGTCAGAGCTGAAGTCATTTGCAAAACGGGTATGTGACAGGCATTTCGGCATCGGCGCAGACGGCATCCTCCTTGCCCTGCCTTCTAAAAGAAAGGGTTACGATGGTGCAATGCGCATCATAAACGCTGACGGCTCTGAAGCTGAGATGTGCGGCAACGGCATAAGGTGCATTGCTAAGCTGGTTGCTGACAGGGGCTACAGTAAGGGTGGCAAGGGCAAGGAACTGAAGATAGAAACAATGTCCGGCATCAAGAAAATAGTTGCCACCGATGGAATGTTCAGGGTTGACATGGGTTCTCCGCGGCTTCTCAGGAAGGAAATCCCGATGAACGGCAACGCAGCAGCTAAAGCCATTAATGAGCCGTTGCAGCTTAAATACAGGCAAATCAAAATCACTGCCGTGTCAATGGGTAATCCGCATGCTGTTGTGTTTGCCGACGATGCCAACATTGACCTTGACGCTTTTGACATTGAGGAGATGGGGAAAGAGATAGAGAACCACCGCGTTTTCCCAAGAAGAACAAATGTTGAATTCGTTAACGTTCTGAACAATGGCGAGATTGAGCTTCGCGCCTGGGAAAGGGGGGTTGGCGAGACACTGGCCTGCGGCACCGGCTCCTGCGCATCGCTTGTTGCGTCTGCATTGAATGAAAGGACAAATCGAAAAGTAAAAGTTCATCTTCGTGGCGGGGACTTAACTGTGGAATGGGCGAAAGACAACCATGTCTACATGACAGGGCCTGCAACTTACGTTTTTTCTGGCACGGTCGGCGTTTA
>JACPIH010000003.1 GCA_016188155.1 Candidatus Woesearchaeota archaeon
TTCCGCAGTAGGGGCAGTTCATGGTATTTTGGAAGAATCAGTCTCGGTTATAGTATTTATAAGTTGGCTTTTCCTCTTTGATGTTGCCCTTCTTGTTTTCCACCCTTGCCATTACGTGGAAAAGCGACGAGAGCCTATTGGCGTATTTCATCAGAAACGGGTTGACTTCCTCTGTTTTTGCCAGCCTTACAAGCTGCCTTTCCGCCCTTCTGGATACTGTTCTTGCAAGGTGTAGCAGGGCCGCTTCTTTGTTGCCTCCTGGGAAGATGAATGACTTTTGCGGCTCCAGGAACCTTTCAGCATCGTCAATTATTTTTTCTATGCGTTCAACGTGTTTTTCTGTTATCCGTGGCAGGTTTTCTATTGCGGCGGCTAGCTCAGCGCATATGGTGTGTATGTCGTCCTGTACTGTCCTGAGAAGGCTGGTAGCTTCTTCCGAATCAGAAAAAGTTTCGGCAACCCCAACAACGGCGTTGAGCTCGTCAAAGCACCCAAGGACCTCTATCCTTGTATCGTCCTTTTCTATGTTGCATCTTCCGATTATGGATGTTGTTCCGTCATCCCCTGTGCAGGTGTAGCATGCCATTTTATTTAAGCGCCATCACTATGTACAAATGCCCCAGCCGCATTCTTCGTCCTTGCAGCTAAAGCATGTGCCTTCATCCGTATCTTCCTTTTCCACAGGACCGCCGCAGTTGGGGCATTTCGTGAATTCTTTCATTTTCGTAATGTGGATTTCTTGGTTAAGCTTCTTTGCAAGTCCTGCTTTGGCAGGACTGCACAGCCGACTACTGTCGGCTTGTGCTTGCCAAAGAAGGTTAAACCTCGCACTTGCTGAATCCGCAGTCCTCGTTAAGGCAGGAGTGGCAGCCGTTTTCTATCTTCAGCGTTTTCTTGCCGCATGATGGGCAGTTGCTGAGCTTCATGTCTGAAGCATAAATCTCCTTGCCGTTTCCGTGCGCTTCGTGAGTTCCTTTTTTTTCAGCCGCAATAGACACTGTTGCGAGAGGTTCGCTCACAAAATTATCCGCGGCCTTTGTGAAGAGGTACCTGTTGCCTTCCTTTTTCAGCAGGCCATTTCTCAAGGCATGGTATGCTGTGGTGAGCCTGCCGTTTGGGAGCGCTATGACATCGTCTCCGCACAGCAGCTTTTGCTCGCCGTCAATCTCGACGTCGTAGATTTGCTCTTTGCTGTCTTGGAACTCTGACTCATGGGTTTCTGTGCTTAGTATGGGGAATCTTGAGCCTTCCCTGTATATGGTTATGCCCTTGAGCCCGTGCTTCCAGGCATCCAGATAAGTGTTTGATATTGTTTCTGGGTCAATGTCCTCTGGCAGGTTTACTGTTGAGGAGATGCTGTGGTCTATGTATTTCTGCCATAGCCCCTGCACTACCACCCTTTTGCTTGGGTCTATTAAGTGCGCTGTTCTGAAGAAGTGCTCCGGCAGTATTTTTTTCAGTTCTTCAACGTTTCTGCACTTCTGGGCCTCTTCTGTAAGGCCTCGCTGCTGTATGTAGCCGTCAACTGTTGAGTGGAATACCTTAAAGATCTGGTTGCCAAAAGATTCTGACCTTCTGGTGTAGTAAAGTGCAAACACCGGCTCTATTCCCCCGCTTACGCCAATAAAGTTCTTGTCTCCAAGCTTGTAGCCAAGCACTATGTTTGATATTGTCCCTGTCGGGGCTATTGAGAGTATTGCGACGTTCCTCAGCCCTTTTTTCCTTATCGTTTCTTTCGTCTCGTCAGTTAGTATTTCCTGGAAGAACCTTCCCTTGCTGTATGCCTCATACTCGAATATTGGTGATGGCATTTTTTCCTCTGCCAGCTCAGCTGATGCGTCATATGCCGTGTTTGTGAAAAGCTTTGCGGCTTCTTCGAGTACCTTTATCCCTTTTTCGCTGTCATAACCTATCCCAAGCTGGTTGAGCATGTCCGCTATGCCCATAACGCCAAGCCCGAGCCTTCTTGTTTCGTAAGCCGCCTTTCTTTGCTTCTCAAGCGGATTTAGAAGCTCGTTCCACGTTACAACATTGTCAAGGAACCTTACTGATAGTGCTGTTGTGTCCTTAATGCCTTCCCAGTCTATTCCTGCCTTGTCCGTATATCCGTTCACAACAAACCTTGACAGGTTTACTGAAGCGAGGTTGCATGCCCCCCCGTCTTCAAGGGGGACCTCTCCGCAGTTGTGCACAACTATGCCGTTTGCAATGAAAGAGTGCGTAGTTGGCTCTGTGATGTCCCAGACTTCCCTCTTTCCAACAAGTTCTTTTGACTTTACTTTATCAGTAAACTTCTCACTGTAGAATTCAAACCTTGCAAGGTTTTCTGCTTTTTCCTTGTTCCTTGTCTGTGCAAACTCTATCAGTTTTATGAATCTTGCAGCGTTTTGCTTGCTTATGTTAAGTTCATAGTTTATGCCTGAAGTCTTGTACTTGATGTGGTCCCCCGCTTTGTTCGTATAACGGAACGTTTTTGCCACAGTTGACCTGTCATAAATGGAGCTTCTTATTCCTAAGTTAAGCAGCAATAGCTGAACTTGTTTGAGCAGTTTGAGTGAGCTTGAGTTAAGTCTCACGTAATTTCTGCTTTCGCTTCCAAGCCCTATTGTGCCGTCTGAAGAAAAGAGCCCTTCCATAAAGCCAACAACTGCTTCTTTAGTTGCTGTGAAAAGTGTTGCAGGTACTTCTCGATCTTCAAATGCCTGCTTTAGCCCCAGATTTTTGAAGAAGTTAATTACATATTTGCTTGAAGACCTTATCTGAACACAGCCATTCGGATAGGCAATTTCTTTTATTTGCCTGTTACAGTATCTTTCAAATATCGGTTGTATTATCTTCCTAGCTTCTTCATCTTCTTTTGCAAAGACTAACCCTGTTTTATGGTAAGATTCGTTGTAGAAACCATCCCCGACTAGCCAGCCGAGTAGCATGCCAAGCTCCCTGCTCCATTCTTGTGGCAGTTTGAGGGCGTATGCTCTCCCATTTTTGCCCATTATCTGATTTTTCACTTCAAAAGGCAGTTCTGAGTTTATGTTAAACTGCCCAGCGCCTGACTGTATCAGAATTCTGTCTTCTTCTGTTACTCCTGCTAATTCCTTCCAGCCTCCAGTTGTGAGTATTTTATGGTCTGGTGTGGCTACTACCTCATAGCCTGATTTTGTTTCAAGTTTGTAGCAGTCTTTATAACCGGTCATCACTTTATTTGTTGGTTTTACGAGCTGGCACCCGTATTGAATCAATCCTGACTCGCTGCGAGTTCTACTGTCCACCAGTATGCTTTCTGCTTTTATGCTGTCTACTCTTTCCAGCCCTAAAGCTGTAGACACTAAGCTATCAGCAGCAACGCAAGGGTTCGTGCTGGCTATGGGCCTTCCAACGTAGTTTGATGGAGAATACTTTGCCATGGTGCTCCAGAATATGAGTCCTGGCTCTGCTGTCTTGTAGTTTCCCTCTATGAATGCGTTCCACACCGTCCTTGCCTTTACCAGGCGCTTTATCTCGCCTGTTTCGCGGGCATTATAATAAAGCATGAAGTCCCCTGCGTGCTTTATGGCAAGGTCGAATTCTGAGCTCCTGTCGTGGACTACGAAATCCCCGAACATGTCCCTTTTTGAGACATCGGCAAGGTCTTTCTCTGTTATTGCCTCTGAGTTGTGCCCTGTAAGGAAGCTGTTAAGCTCTTCAAAGGTATCAAATGCTTTCATCAGCCTGTATTTTTCTATTGGCTTTGCAGGAATTCCATACGAATAGTGCACTGCCCCGCCCTGCATGATTCCGAGTCCTGATACGCTTTTGTCTTTCAGGTAGACGAGTACCTTTTCTGTGCCGTATTTGTTCTGCTCTTCTACTGCCTGCATGAACTCATCAGTTACTTTCAGGCTGATATTGGCAAACCTGACCTGCGTGTTCTCCCTTACCTGCCGTTCTACGTCCCTTAGCTGCTGCTCGTTGAACTTGCCTGACCATTTGCACTGCTCCACTATCTCGGTACCTTCTTCACGTTGATGAAGTGCGGGCTGTCAGGGTGCTTTATGTCGATTGTCAGCATAAGTGCCCCCCTTCTTCCTGACTGGCCAATCAGCCCTGTTGTGAGCGAGAAAAGCTCCATGAACGAAACGCTTCCTGTTGAGGTGTCTGCAGCATTATGGACTATCGAGCCCTTCGGCCTCAACCCAGAGATGTCCACCCCGATGCCTCCTCCATAGGAGTATGTCCTTGCGCATTCGTACGCAGACTGGTATATGGCTTCTATGTTATCCTCTGAAATCACTGATACGAAGCAGTTGGCCAGCGTCTTCAGCCTGTAAAGGTCCCCCCCGCCTGCTATTACCCTGCCTCCTGGCACGAAATAGCCCTCGTACAATGCCCTGTAGAATCTTGCAGCCCACTCCCTTTGCTTTTCAGGCGTTGTTTCAACAGCTGCCATGAAGGCAGCCAGCCTTGAGTAGGCGTCTTCTGGCCTTTTCTCAATCAGCTTGTTGTTAAGGTCCTTAAGGTAGTATTTTTTCTGGAATATGCTTGTTGCAAGCTCGTTGCCGTTAAGGTAGTCTCCGGGGTGCAGGGGCAGTTCGCCTGTCTTTTGCAGTTCCTTAAGGTAGAACATGAGGTTCTTGTACGCCTCAATCCTGTCATATCCGATAATGGAGGCGAGCTTGCTTTTGTGCGCGAACATGTCAAGCAGGGCTGTTTTCTCCCCATCAGTCCCTTTTGCTGCCTCTGCCGCAGCCTGCCTTAGCTCGGCCCTCTTTGCCCTGTAAAGTATGTATGCTTTTGCGGTTTTTGCGTGGCCTTCTTCTATGAGAACCTTTTCAACAGCATCCTGTATTTCTTCCACTGATGGCAGCTTTTCTATTTTTGCCACATAACCGACAACAAGCCTTGTAAGCCTTTCTGCTTCTTTCCTGTCGCTCCCGCCAACGGCCCTTGCAGCTTTCATTATGGCAGATGTTATCTTTTCAGGGTCAAAGTCAGCTACCCTCCCGTCCCTCTTTACAATCTTGGAAACTTTCGTGACTATTACGGTTTTCCCGGTTTCAGAAGCCTTTGGTGCCATGTTTCATTACCTCGCAATAAATACAACCTGTTGTGTACCTCTCCCGTCTAGAACCCCAATATGTTGTGGTTTCTGGATTCACACCTATTTAAAGGTTTTTGTTGCCAAAACTATATTAGCCATAACTCATGATAGAATTTCTAGCTGCGGGTGGTGTAAATTCAAAAGCATCAATCGCAGTTGGTATAAGTTTTATATAAATCTAAGGCCGGCCTGTCTTGTCATAAATGGTCTTAAGCATCACCGCATCGCCCTCAATGTTCGGGCTTTCGCTTATCACAACGCCTTCTATTTTAAATTCCTTCCAGCTTTTGACAACAGCATCATATTTTAAATCCGATTCCTTTAAAGTCAGGTGATTCAATTCTCCCTTATCGCTGTATCTGACTCCTGCTATCTGGATGTGCATGTTTTTTAGTGCCTCCTTTCCAAGCTCTTTCTCAACCAGTGAAAGCATTTCTAAAAACTCCCCGTAGCTGTTGTTATTGCTCTCCCTTGCGTGCATGTGCGCGTAGTCAATGCACGGCAGTACCTGCTCTATCTCGTTGCACAGCCGCAGTATCTCTGACAAATCCCCAAACTGGCTTCTTTTGCCTGTTGTCTCAGGCCTCACCCATATGCCGCAGCCAATGTTCCTCACTTCGGCAACTACGGCAGCCAATTCTTTTTTGACTTTCTCATACACCTTCTCCTTGTCATTGCCCAGATAATATCCGGGATGGAACGCAACGCTTTTCCCTCCGCACAGCCATGCAACTTCCGCAGCCTTTACCAGCCGTTTCTTGCTCGCTTCAAGCTTTGCATCCTCAGCAGCATTCAGGTTAATGTAGTAAGGAGCGTGGCACGTTAGCATAACATTCTCTTTTTCGGCTACAGCCTTTATTTTAGGTGCATTCTCCCTGCTTATATTTACAGACTGCACGAACTCAAGCTCCATTGCATCCAGCCCAAGCCCCCTAACAGCTTTTATCCCGGAAGCCGTATCTGTCCCTTTGGCTGCCAGAGGGATGCCTGCAGTACCAAACAATAGCTTTGTCATGAGAACTTGCTGTTGCAGCGTAAGATAAAAACCTATCCAAACGAGCTGCCGCAGCTGCATACCGCGTGGGCGTTGGGGTTGTCTACCTTGAATCCTGACCTGTTAAGGCCTTCAACGTAGTCTATTACTGCACCTTTGAGGGCTTCTGCGCTTGCCGCATTGGTGACAACCTTCATCCCGTTCTTTTCTACAGCTATATCATCTGTTTTGGCTTCATCATCCAAAGAAAACTCGTATGAGTAGCCTGCGCAGCCTCCAGGCTTAACTTCCACCCTGAGGTTGAAGCCGCTGACGCCCTGTTTCTTCATCAGCTCCTTGACTTTCTCAACAGCTGCCTCTGTTACTGCAAATGTGGCCGGCCTTTCCTTTGGCCGCTCTGATTCTATTTTGGCAGCTGCTATGTTTAATTCTTCCATCATCTTGTCGTAATCATCTTCATTCATTACTGCTGCGGCAGCTGTTTTGAGCTGTTCCTGGTATGGGGTCCCGCAGCCACTCATTGCCATGCCGCGCATCGCCATAGTGTCGGCAAGCCGGGGGTATTTCAGCATTATCTCTCCTATTGTTGTTTCGTTACTTATCAGCTGTTTTTTCATTTCAGTTTCCATTTTCATCACCACATGTGCAGTTGCTGCTGCCAGTTATAGTATCTTCTCTCCGTTGTCCTTATTTTTTAAATGAATGACATTTACAGGGCAGGATTCTGCTGCAGCCTTGTCGTCTTCAAAATCGCCCTGTTCAATCTCGAGCTCCTCCCAGCCGTCAGGCCTACGTGGTGCTCCAATTATGTCTGCCTTGTTGTCGTCGTTCATTACCCAGTGTTTCGGGTTTACTGCGACGCATGCCGCGCATCCGATGCAGTTCGGCCTGTCATGCTCAAGCAGGTATTTTGTCATTTTCGTTTTTTGGTTGAGCTTTTTATTAAAAAGGTCATTGTGCAACCGCCTTGATTGACTCGTAGCCTGTGCTTTCTATTTGGTGTACGAGCTCTGCTCCTCCGCTTTTAACAATTTTTCCATCCATCATTATGTAAACCTTGTTGGGCTTTATGTAGTTCAGTATCCTCTGGTAGTGCGTTATCAGCAGCACCCCTGTTTCCGGGTTCATCAGCCTGTTTATGCCCTCAGCGACCACTTTCAGTGAATCAACATCCAGTCCCGAGTCTGTCTCGTCCAGTATTGCCATCTCAGGCCTGAGCATTGCCATCTGCAGTATTTCAGCGCGTTTCTTCTCGCCTCCGGAAAAGCCCTCGTTCAGGTAGCGGTGCATGAATGACTCATCAATCTTTAATGTTTTCATTGTTTCCTTTAGCTGTTTTACGAAGTCTGCAACCGGCATTGGGCTCTTTTTGTCCCGCCTTGCGTTTACCGCTGTCCTGAGGAAGTTTGCCATGCTTACCCCAGGAACCTCGCTTGGGTATTGGAACGACAGGAACAGCCCTTTCCTGGCCCGTTCATTTACCGGCAGGCGGGTGACATCTTCACCTTTGTAAATTATCTTCCCGGAAGTTACCTTGTAATTTGGGTGCCCGAGCAGCGCATACCCCAGTGAGCTTTTTCCTGCGCCGTTTGGTCCCATGAGCAACTTCCACATGCAGGTCTTTTATCTCAAGGTCGCTCATTTTGCTACTCCGTATTTGCTTGATTCGTGCTGGACTATCCCTTTCTGCACTGCCCTCAGCGCCAACATTGCGCATTTTATCCTTACTGGCCCCGGGTTTATCCTTATTATTTTAAGCATTTCGTCTTGTTTCATCGCCACGATGTCCTTGGCGCTTTTTCCCCCAATCTCTCCTGTGAGCATTGATGCTGCTGCCTGGCTTATTGCGCACCCTTTGCCTGTGAACATGGCTTCCTTCACCGTTCCGTTTTCCATCTTCAGCTGTATGGTTATTTCATCGCCGCAGACTGGGTTGTAGTCGTGATAGCTGACATCGGCATTTTCAATCCTTCCAAAGTTCCTGGGGTTCTGGTAGTGGTCCATTATCTCTTCCCTGTACAGCTCTTCTATAGCATCTGTTTTGTCCATTTTCTTTCACGCTGTCCTTGCAGCTTTTGTTGGTGTTGTTGTTGCTGCCGTCATTTTCTTCATTTTCACAGCAGCTGTTTCCAGGGCCCCTGCAAGTTTTTCTATCTCTTCGGGTGTGTTGTACAGGTAGAAGCTTGCCCTCGCTGTGCCTGTTATGCCTAGGAGCTTTGCAAGCGGCATTGCGCAGTGGTGCCCGCCCCTTACCGCTATGCCTTCGGCATCAAGCAGGGCCGAAACATCATGGGGGTGGATGCCGTTTATGTTGAATGAGACGAGCCCTCCTCTTCTTGCTGCTTCAGGCCCGTAGATTGTGAGTTCATCTATCTGCCGGAGCTTTTCCATTGCCATCCTGGTCAGCGTCTTTTCATGCTCATGTATGTTTTCCATTCCAATTCCTTCCAGGTAATCGACAGCAGCTGCAAGCCCCACCGCTCCAGAGACGTTGGGTGTTCCTGCCTCGAACTTCCACGGCAGCTCGTTCCACTTTGCATCCTGGAAGCTTACCTCGCTTATCATGTCCCCCCCGTATAGGAAAGGCTCCATCTTTTCGAGCAGCTCCTGTTTGCCGTAAAGCACTCCGATGCCTGTAGGGCCAAGCATCTTATGTCCTGAAAACGCCATGAAGTCGCAGTCCAGCTTCTTGACATCAACTGGCATGTGCGGCACAGACTGTGCCGCGTCCAGCACTGTTACTGCTCTGGCTTCTTTGGCGGCAGCAATTATTTCCTTGGCATTATTTACGGTTCCCAAAACGTTTGAAACGTGCGTAAATGCAACGATTTTCGTTTTCTTCCCTATTGTTTGCTGCAGCTGCTGCAGATTTAATTCGCCGTTGCCGTCTATTTCTAAAAACCTGAGTTTTGCCCCTGTTCTTTTGGCTGCCTGCTGCCACGGCACTATGTTGCTGTGGTGCTCCATCTGCGTCAATACTATCTCATCCCCCTTCTTTAGCTGCTGTGACAGGGAGTTTGCAGCCAAGTTGAGTGACTCTGTCGTGTTTTTTGTGAATATTACCTCTTCCATTCCAGCCGCCGCAATGAATTTGGCAACCTTTTCGTGGGCTTCATCGTATGCTGTGGTGGCTTCCTGGCTTAGCCTGTGGACAGCCCTGTGCACGTTGGAGTTGTAGTTTTCATAATAGTCGTTCATTGCCTGTATTACCTGAACTGGCTTTTGCGTTGTAGCAGCGTTGTCCAGGTATACCAGCGGCTTTCCGTACACCTTTCTCTTCAGTATTGGGAAGTCCTCCCGTATCTTTTTGGCGTTAATCATTTCAAAAGCCTCTAAGCTCCTGTGTCAGCCATTATCTCCTGGCCTGCTGTTTCCATTTTTGTTTCAATCGTTTTCCTCATGTCTTCTGTCATTTCTTCAAAAGGTATTTCCTTCAGGAGAGGCTCGAAGAACCCCTCCACAACGAGCTTTACGGCATCCTTGCCGTCCAGGCCTCTGCTCATCATATAAAACAGTTTCTCCTTGTCAAGCTGCCCCACAGATGCCTCATGAGAGGCCTTTACGTCGTAGTTGTCTATCTCCAGCTTTGGTATCGGTGAGGCCCTTGCCGTGTCGCTGAGCAGCAGTATGTTTGCTTTCTGGTGCCCTTCAGAGTTTGCCGCTGTTTTCATTATCTTTGTAAAGCTTTGCACAATGGCCTTTGCCTTCCCCTTCAGGGCGCCTTTTATCCTCATGTTGCTTTTCGTGTTTCTGGAGTTGTGCACTGCCTTTGCCATTATGTCAAGCTGCTGGGCTTCATCCCCGAAGAATGCCATCCTTATTGTGGAAGATGCCCCTTCGCCATTGAGGCAGCTCGCCGTTTCCTGTTTTGTGCTGCCCCCTCCGATGCTTATGTCTGCCCAGTCAACGCTTGAGTCTTTCTCCGCTGTTGCCTTCCTGGATATCATGCTGTTCGTATTTTGAGGCAGCTTTTGCATGGTTGCAAACTTGACTTTGGCGCCTGTTGCAGCAAAAACCTCGTCCAATTCCAGCCGGTATTGTTTCACATCATGGCTTCTTTCGTTCTCATCAGGAACTAGTGCCTCTGTCACGTTCAGGTTTGCGTTTTCTTCCGCAATAACCACAACGTGCACTATCTCTGTTTGCTTTTGCCTTAGCTGCAGCCATATTTTTTTTGTATCCTTCTCAGCCTTGTCCCCTTCCATTTTTTTGGCCAATATGCTTTCGTATTTTGTTGCTGCTGCTGATAAGTCTTCTATTATTACGCCATCGCTTTCCGAATGCTCGTGCCTTGTTGCGCACTCCTCAGACCTCAGCTCGGCAAGATTGATATTGGCTGGTGCACTAACATGAAGCCCGTACATAAGCTGCGGCATTGGCAGCTTTTCAAACTGCCTTAGTGCATCAAGCCTTCTTTGCAGCATCCATTCAGGCTCGTTCTTTGCTTTTGACAGTTTCCTAACTGCTTCTTCGCTGAGCCCTGCCTGTTCCCCCATTACGCTTGCGGATTGCGTTGCCATGTTGCTTAACCCATTGACTAAAAGCCCCGGCTGGTGCTGTTAAACAGCATCAGAAGCATAATCCTGTTAAAATCATCCGATGGCCCCTATCATGTCGAGTTGTATGAGCCTGTTGAGCTCTACGGCATATTCCATTGGAAGCTCCTTCATTATCGGCTCTATGAATCCTGATACGATCAACTTGACAGCATCTTCCTCTTTCAGGCCCCTGCTCATCAAATAGAATATCTTTTCCGTGCTTAGCCTGCCTACGGTTGCCTCATGCGCTATTTCAACCTTCTCTTCATTAATGTCCATTACCGGGACTGTGTTTGATTTTGATTCCTCATCCATTATCAGCGCATCGCAAACAGCGCTTACCCTTGAGTTTGTAGCTCCCTTTGCCACCTTCACGAGGCCCCTGTATGTCGTGATTCCTCCGCGGCTGCTGATGCTCTTCATTTTTATCGTTGAGGAAGTGTTTTTCGCGAGGTGGTAGACCTTTGCGCCTGTGTCCTGGTTCTGGCCTTTTCCGGCATATGCTATGCCCAGGTGGTCAGCCCTGGCTCCTTCTCCTTTCAGTATGCTGCACGGGTAGAGCATGGTCCCTTTAGAGCCTGCGTTCCCTCCTACCCATTCAACAGTGCCATTTCTTTCAACAACAGCCCTTTTTGTGTTGAGGTTGTAGGTGCTCTTGCTCCAGTTTTCAACGCTGCTATACCTGACCCTGGCTCCCTCTTTAACATAAATCTCTACTCCCCCTGCGTGGAGTGAATTGACATTGTACTGCGGCGCACTACAACCTTCAATGTAGCTTATCTCGCTGAATGGCTCAGCCACTATGAGCGTGTGCTCGAACTGCCCTCCCTTTTTAGCGTTCATCCGGAAGTATGCCTGCAGCGGCATTGTTATCTTTACGCCTTTTGGAACATAGATGAATGTTCCTCCAGACCACACAGCGGCATGCAGCATAATGAGCTTGTGGTCACTTATCGGTATGCACCTTGTCATGAAGTATTCCTTGACCAGTTCGGGGTATTTCTGCACAGCAACGTCCATGTCCTCAAAGATTACGCCCTTCTCTTCCCACTCCTTCTTCAGGTTGTGGTAAACTACAGAACTGTCATACTGCGCCCCGGCACCGGCAAGCGCCTTTCTTTCTGTTTCAGGTATTCCAAGCATGTCAAAGGTTTTCCTTATCTCTTCCGGCACCTCTTCCCAGTTTTTCGTCTGGGCTGCGTCAGGCCTTGCATAGTAAACCAGCCCGTCAAAATCTATTCCGCTTAGGTCAAGCCCCCAGTTTGGAAGTGGGGTTTTCTTGAACCACTCATACGCTTCCAGCCTTTTCTTTAGCATCCATTCTGGTTCGTTCTTGTCCTTGGAAATTGCCCTTATGACTTCCTCGCTCAGGCCTTTCTCCTTTACAAGGTAGTTCTCCGGCTGCCTGAGCGTGTGAATCTTCTCAGCAGCATCCTCAATCTGCGCCATGAGCTCCTGGTTTGTCATTTTCCTTCCTCATGTCCGCAGAAGCAGACATCGCACCCTGCCGGCACATCAGCAACCGACTCGTGCACCTTGCAAAGGATCTTTTCGCTCTTTACCATAGCCAGTATATTCTGGGTTTCCCTAATAAGGTCCTCTTTTGTTTTTATCCTCTTCACGGCAGCGGCGATTTCCTTGTTGACTGGTTCATTGAACTTTACGTCCGCAGCCCTTTTCGAGCTCAGGTACTGACTCACTGTTGACTCTTGGACGCACAGCAGCCCTGCTATGTCCTTTTGCATCACGCCTTGCTCCTTCAGCGCGGCAGCCATCCTACTCCTTATTGCCGGCAGTATGTAGAATACTTCAACTTCCTGTGGCTGTATTATCTGTAGTTTCATATTTGTGCCATCAAATGCCTTGTAGTTCACTATTGTGAACTTATATTTAAAGGTTTGTGGTTGGCGATCACATATCCCCCTTGAACAGACAGCAAAAACTATATAAACGCCTCTTTAGTTTGATGCCACTGTGTTTGTTACGCGTCAAAGAAGTGGTTTTTAATGGCTAAAATCCGCGTTGGCATTAACGGCTTTGGCCGCATCGGGAGGATGTTCCTGCGGGCAGCTGCCGATGACAGGGATATTGAAATAGTGGCTGTCAACGATGTTACCGATGCGGCAACGTTGGCTTACCTTCTGAAGTACGATTCTGTCCATAGGAAGTTTCTAGGTTCAATTGAAGCATCATCAGACTCATTGGTGGTTGATGGCAGGAAAATCAGGGTCCTCTCAGTAAAGGACCCTGGGCAGCTCCCGTGGAAGGACCTTAAGGTTGATGTTGTCATTGAGAGCACCGGTGTTTTTACGGACAAGGAGTCTGCTTCAAAGCATTTGGCAGCTGGTGCAAAAAAGGTGCTCATCACTGCCCCAGCCAAGGGGCCTGACATCACGATAGTTAAGGGCGTCAATGACAAGTCCTACAACAGGAAAGCGCACAACATATGTTCAAATGCGTCCTGCACAACCAATTCGCTTGCCCCCATGGTGAAGGTCTTGCATGACAACTTTAAGATAAGGCACGGCTTGATGACTACGGTGCATGCTTACACTAATGACCAGCGCATTCTGGACGTCCCGCATAAGGACCTGAGGAGGGCAAGGGCTGCTGCCCTGTCAATAATTCCCACAACAACCGGTGCTGCGAAGAGCATTAGTGAGGTTATTCCTGAGCTTAGCGGCAGGCTTGATGGCATGGCCCTGCGCGTTCCTGTGCCTGACGGCTCCATTACTGATTTTGTCTGCGTTGTTGAAAAGCCCACCACAGTTGAGGAGATTAACAGGGCTTTCAAGGCTGCGGCAGAGGGCTATATGAAGGGCGTTATCCAGTACAATGATGAGCCCATTGTTTCTGTCGACATTATTGGCAACCCCTATTCTTCAATCTTTGATGCCACATTGACCAAGGTTGTTGATGGCGTCCTGGTCAAGGTATGCTCATGGTATGACAATGAGTGGGGTTTCTCCAAAAGGCTTGTTGACCTCGTTAAGACGTTGTAGCAACCATCAAAAACTATTTATACGCTCTTCCTTTTGTGGCAATCATGGCAGCTAAGCTTCCTTCCATTAAGGACAAGGATTTAGAGTTGGCGGGCAAAACCGTTCTTGTCCGAACCGGTATGGACGTCCCCCTTGATGATTTGGGCAATGTTGCTGACGACTCAAGAATCAGGGAGGCCGTGCCAACAATAGATTACCTTTTGAAAAAGAATGCCAAGGTTGTTCTCCTGACCCACATCAACCGCCCGGGAGGCAAGGTTGTTGAGGCCCAGCGCATTAATTCAACAGCTGCGAGGCTTTCTGAGCTGCTGCAGAAAGAAGTAAAGCCTCTCAGGGACTGCATTGGGGAAGAAGTGGCTGCAGAGATAAAAGAAATGAAAGATGGAGATATTGTTTTTCTTGAAAACCTGCGCTTTCATAATGAAGAAGAGGCCAATGATGACGTTTTTGCCCAGCAGCTTGCCAAGCTTGGTGACCTTTACGTTAATGACGCGTTCTCGAACTCGCACCGCAGCCACGCCTCAATGGTTGGAATTCCAAGGCACCTGCCTTCTTATGCTGGGTTGCTGCTTGAAAAAGAAATCAGGACTCTGACTGCAGCTCTGGAAAAGCCCCGAAGGCCATTCGTTGTAGTGCTTGGCGGCGCAAAAGTCTCGGATAAGATTGGGGTGATAAGAAACTTGGGCAGCAAGGCAGATAAAATCCTTATTGGAGGTGCCATGATGTTTACTTTTTATCGCTCTCGCGGCTTTGATGTTGGCTCAAGCAAGTTCGAGCCCGAAAAGGTTTCCCTTGCTGACGACCTTCTTAACGAGTTTGGAAGCAGGATTGTTTTGCCTGTTGACGTTGTCGCTTCCGACAGGTTTGCAAATGATGCTAAAACCCAGGTTGTGGCAGCTGGTGAAATCCCGAAAGGCTGGATGGGTCTTGACATAGGCCCTGATTCAGTAAGCCGTTTCAGCAAGGAGCTTTCCGAAGCCCGCACAATCATATGGAACGGCCCGATGGGTGTTTTCGAGCTTTTCAGGTTTGGTGAAGGCACAGCAGCCATTGCAAGGACAATATCTGGCATGACAGGCCAGGCAACAACCATAATTGGGGGAGGCGATACGCTCTCGGCAGTCGAAAAAGCCGGCCTTACGGGAAAGTTCTCACACTCATCAACAGGAGGGGGAGCCATGCTTGAAGTTCTTGAGGGCAAAACCCTGCCTGGTGTTGCTGCGCTGCTTGGTGCATCGCACGATTAGACCTACTGGCTGCTTGCCTGCCCTTATTCTGCTGTTTGCTGATGCCGCATTTATGCATCCATTTTGTTACCAAAAAGTTTATATATAAACATATCACTGAGCAATAGCTAATTTATCTTTGGGAGCGAGGGGGCAAGTTGGCTATTTCGGAAGAAGAGGTAAGAAAGTCTTTTGCAAGGGTTAAGGAGGATATTCTCCAGGTAAAGCGTTCCCTTAACAAGCAGCTTTTTTCCGTTGAGGGCATTAGCAAGTCCCTACCCAATGCCCTGGGCAAGGAGGAGTTCTACGCTTTTGTTGAGCGCCTTGGCTCCAAGGTTGAGGAACTTGAGGGCGCCTTTGCTGTCAAGTCTGACCGTGAGGATGTTGGTGAGCTGGCCTCTGACTTGAGGGCTGAAATCTCCACAGTCAGGAAGCTGGTTGAGCGCCGTGATGACTTGTCTGATGAGGTAAGGGAGGCCAGAAGCCTCAAGGGCAGGCTTCTTGAGCTTGAGGGCTCTGCGGTTTCAAAGTCCGAATTTTCAAAGGAAGCAGCCAAGATAAGGTCAGAGGTTTCCACCATCAGGTCTGCAGAGGCAACAACCAGCAGCGCCCTGGCTTCTGTGTCATCTTCCTTGTCAAGGCTCACGAAGGACCTCGCCGGCCTTTCTTCCATGCTTAACTCCCTGTCAGCAAAAGCAGTGGCAAAAGAAGACATCTCTTCTTTTACTGAGCGCATGGAGTCCTCACATAATGAAGCATCAAGGCAGTTTGCTTCGCTCAAGCGCGATGTTGACAAGCGAATTTCCTTGCTTGACACAGCTGAGGAAAGGATTTCCGCATTGGCTGAAAAGCTGGCCGCAGCCGAGAACTCCGTAGTAAACCTGAACAGCACTGTTTCAAAGAGGCTTGTTGACAGGCAAACCTTCGAAAAGTCAGTTTCTGAATTGAGGACAAAGCTGGATGATGCCAGAACAGTTCTTGAGGATTCAATGAGCGATGCCAACCTTGACGACTATGTTACCAAGAGGTCGCTTTCCCAAAAATTTGCAGGCGTTGATGAGCAGCTTAAGCTGTTAACAGGGCAGCTTGATTCAGCCCAGAAAAGTGCAGAGAAGCAGCTGGGCAGGGAGCTTCAGAAGCTCGCAACAGTGAAGGACCTTGCCAGGTTAAAAGGGGAGATTGAGAGGTTGCCGTCTGACTTTGTTCCCTCCTATGACTTCAACGCGAAGGTTGAGAGGTTTGAGGAGGTTGCTGTCCGCACAGCTGATGATTTTAAGAAGGAGCTGAAGAAGCAGAGGGAGCTTTTTGAGGAAAGGCTCAAGTCTATGGAGTCTTATTACCGCTCTTCGAATGATTCTTTTAAGGATGAGCTTGGTGAGCTTCGCAGCCAGATAAAGGGGCTTTCCAAGGCCGATGCTGAAGCACGGGCAGCCATGTCTAAGATTAGCGTCTCTGCTGCAAAGGCAGCTGCAAAGAGCGCAGCAGATATACTCAAGGAGGTTGAAGAGGAAAAGGAGCCGCGTAATGGCGCGGAAAGGCGCGGGAAGGGTGTCTCACCTCTTGCACTCTCGTTCATCATCATGACTGTCCTTATCATTGGCTCTGTTGCTTTTGTCATGCTGAAAGGCCCTGGCGATGAGGCTGCCGCTCCTGGCGCTGCATTGCTTAACGTGACCCCTGTGCAGCCCGCACCGCTAGCAAAAATGCCTGAAGTGCCTGTGCTTCCAATTGTTTCAGAAAACAGGACAGTAGAGCCTGTTAATGCGACAGTAACTGCTAATCTTTCTCAGAACGTTTTTCAGCAGCCGCAGCAGCCAGCTGTTCAGGCTAATGTTTCAAAAAATATTTCTGTCTCCAATATTTCCACAGCCAATGTAACCAATGTAACAGAGGCCACTGTGCCCAGAGAGCTTACCAGAGCAGAGAAGAACCAGAACTGCAAGCGGAAACTGGAGTGCACCGAGCGCTCTGAAGGCCAGTACTGGTTTGACTGCTACTTTGATGAGTTACTTCAGGACTGCCGATGTTTTGTTGGTGCGGAAGCTAAATGCTTTAGTGCTGCTGCAAAGAACCAGTCAAAAGGCAACGTGAGCAACATGACCGGAGCCCTTGAAAAGGAAAAAGCCCGCTCAGTCGGGGCAAGGTATTACGGCATAGTAGCATTCATCCTGGTTGTCGTTGCCTTCTTCGCTTACAGGGCCTTGTTTTCCAAGGAAGAAGATGCTGAGGGGCATGAGGGGAAAAAAGAGAAGCGTGATGAGGCAAAGCCGAGGCCTGAGAAATCCGAGAAGCGTGAAAAGCAGGAAAAGGCAGGCAAAGCCCAGGCCCCCGAAAAGGAAAAAGCCGAAGAAGAAGCTGATGACGTCATTGACCTTGAGGAGTTCTTTGAGAAGAAGGAAGCTAAGAAGAAGTAGCGATTAATGTCTTTTTCCGGCTGTGAATTCCGTTTTTTATCGCAAACCTCACTCCAGTAGCCTTTCTGAGGAAATTTAGCAGTTCAATATTTGCCTTGTCTTTTTCGGCTGCAGCTTTTATCTTGATTATCCACGCCTTTTTTTCGCTGTCGTAGCAGGCAATATCGTTCTTGCTGCTGTTTGGTTTTACGACAACAGTTATTGTAGTAGAATCCTTTATTACCGCGATAGCGTCTGCTGCTAAGTCAGTCATTTTTTGCTCAGTTTTCCGTTTGACCTCCTCGTTTTTTGGTTGAGCTTTTTCGCAAAAACCCAAGTCGTGTCTTACACGACTGGGCCCATTCGCTGCAGGCGAATTGGGGGTCACCCGTACTCCCTCCACTTGTGCTTGCAGATGGTGCACTGGTGAAACTTGGTTTCGCCTTCGTCTCCTGCCCTTGTTTGCCTTGTCCAGTAGTATGCCTTGCTGTTGTGGCATTTCGGGCACTCAGCATCAGTCACTGGCGCGTTGACCTTCTCCTCTGCCGCAGCTTCAAAGCGCCTTTCCTCGTGCTTTGGCTTTTGCTTTATTTTTTCGGTTATCTTTGCAGAATCAGTATCGCTGCTTGAATAGCCGCAGCTGCACTTGAGCTGGGCTTTTCCCTCAACGTTTTTCGGCACAAGTATTGAGCCGCAGTCCGGGCAGAACATTCTTATCCCCTTATGGCTTTTATGATGTCTGTGAAAATTATCTTTACGTAGCCGACGTATGGCACCCTGAGCCACCCTTTGCCCAGTATCCTGTCCTGGCTTATTTCCCTTTCCTCATCGCGCTGGCCTGCGTTCCTGTCGCCCTTTGTCGCAAAGTAGTATTTGCCTTCGGATTCCCACTTGCTTACCGCTCTGTGTATTATCGGCTCAGGGCTTCCTGCCCTGAAGACAACGACATCACCAATGCTTATGTCTTCCGGCTTCTTTCCTTTGAGGATTATTATGTCTCCCTTGTTAAATCCGGTGCTCATCCTGAAATTCATAAAATCCTCTTTTGTTATGTTATGCTTTTCGTAAAAGGGTTTCATGCTTTCCCACCACGCATCAAACTCTGCCTGGTGCTGCATGCTGTCGCTTATTACCGCTACAACAGGGTAGTTTGTCTGGAGTATCAGCCCAAGCCCTGGGTAGACTAAGAATTTGATTATGGCAAAGGCAAGCGCCGCATTAATGAGCCAGCTCCATATGCTGTTGTCGTTCCACAGGAACTTCCATACTCTTTTGGTAACATTCTTTACCGTCTTCGTAGCTGCCATTTTTATCGTTTCTTGATTGACCCCCAAGTCGAGGCAAGCTCGACTGGGCCCAGTCGGCGCAAGCCGACTTGGGTTCTTAGCAAGAAGGTCACGCTGGCTCCGCAACAAATAAAAAGGTATCGCTTTTCCCTTTTGCTATGTCCTCGAGGCACAAGTTAAAGCATGCGAACTACTATGAAGCCATTATCCAGCTTCGGAACCCTGTTGGCAATGTAGATGATGTTATGCATTTTGTCCTTGAGGCTGTAAAGTCCAAGGGCCAGGAAGGCGTTTTTATCTCAAAAAAGAAGAAGGTCCCCAACGGCTTTGACCTTTACCTAAGCTCCAACAGCTTTGCAGTAGAGACGGGCAGGCAGCTTTATCGCGAGTTCGGGGGGGAGCTTAAGATTTCCAGGAAGCTTTTTTCGCAGCACCGCATGACCAGCAGGGTCCTTTACAGGATGACTGTGCTTTTCAGGATGGCGCCTTTCAGTGTGGGCAGCTTTATCCTGCTTGATGGCAAGGCATTCAAGGTTGCAGAGATAGCGAAAAAGATTGTTGCCGCAGAAAACGTTGAAACCGGCAAGCCGTTTGAGTTTAAGTACAAGGACGTTGCCAGGAACTTTGAGAGCCTTGATGCCATAAAGGCAATTGTGTCAAAAGTAAAGCCGCAGCTTGAGATTATCCACCCAAAAACGTTCCAGAGCGTTCCTGTCCTTCCGCTGGACAAAAACTCCAGGCTTGTTCCCGGAGAAAAAACAAAAGTTCTCGTTTCTGAAGGCAAGGTTTGGCGTGCCGCATAAATACGCAGAATATCTAAAAAAGATACTTAATTCCCCAAATTACGGCGGCAGCCACAAGCGGCACTGTTAGGTTGTCATCAATTCTCTTACCCAGAATTTTTACGTGCATCGCTTCAACAGCCATTCCAGCCGCCGCAGCCAAAATAGCCATCCAGGCCGGCAAAATCGTTGCAGCTGCAGCAGCTGCGAAAACAAAACCAACAACAGTTCCTTCAACCATCTTTTCCTCAATAAAAGGCCGCTTGTGCTTCATCCTGCCGATAAGCCTTCCTGCCAGGTGGCTTACGGAGTCCCCGATTGCCAGTATAATTATTGCTGCTACCGCCTCCTGCCGGAAGATTGCTGCAGTAATCCCGCTTCCTAAAAAAAGCGTAATGGCACCCATTCCAGGGAACCTTCGCAACTCTTCCTTCCTTTCCACTAATTCAAGTGCTGCGGAAGTTAATTTCCTGAGTGCCTTTACCGCTTTGCTCCTTGCAGTTGCCGCTGATTTTATTGCGTAGGAAAGCGCCAGTCCAGCGGCCGCTATTGCCACGACAACGGGCCAGAATTGCGGATATTTCCAGACAAAAGCCGCTATTAGCAGTCCAATAAGCGCATGCATTACCTGCCTTCTCACCTCTGTCATGTCTTCCACAGTCAGTTTCTCTTTTAGTTTGCTGTTCACAAACCACCCAACAACTGCTGCTATGATTAGCCCTCCGATTGTGTCGCTAAGGAAATGCACGTTAAGGTAAATCCTTGAGAACAGGACCGCTGCTGTAAAAAACAGCCAGGGAACTCTCATCGCCGCAGGCGAAGAGACCGCTGCTGCCGAAGCAGTTGCAACGTGCGCACTCGGGAAGGCATAATCCTTTAAGCCGAACAGTGTTTTCACTAAAGCGCCATCCGGTCTTTCCCTTTGGAATATTAACTTCAGGAGATAAACTGCTGCTATTGTCGTAATTATTGAGGCCGAAAGTATGAAAATGCTTCTGACCCTGTTCTCTTTCATCTTCCCGGAGAGGGAAGACTTGGAGGCAGCAGCCGACATAGGCCTGTTTTTCAAAATTACTGCGGTAGTTGTTGCCAAGAGGGCAAGATAAATCCAAACGAAGAGCCTGTCAAACAGCGTAACAATTCCGGTAAGACCCGGCGTTTGAATGCTTTTTATTGTCGCAGCCGCAAAGTCATCCAGAAGGAAGCTCGCGGCAAGCAGCGCAGCCGCAACTACGGCAGCCACGAGAAATTTCCTGTTTATGTTCCTCTTTTTCTCCATTTTCGCATTAGTTGAAGCTTCTGGCACTGTAATGCTGTGCCTTGTCTTTCAGGTAGTTGTCTTCAGCTATGAGATGGCTTATCAGCTGCTCCGGCCGCTTATATGGCCGCTCTATTTCTGCGTAAAGCCTTCCTTTTTTTTCAAACAGCCTTCTGCCGCTTTTCCCAGCGTGCTCTTTCCTGAAGTTGTCAGCATGTGCCTTGTTGGCCAGCGGAGGCCCATACCTCACCTCAGCTTCAGGCTCGCTTTTCTCTGTTATGTACCAGAACATAGCTTCTCTCTTTTTGCTTTTGTCCCATTCCCATCCTGTATCTTTAACAGCAAACCCGTTTTCCAGCAGCTCCTTTAGCAGGTGCTCGTGCGCTTTCAGCAGCTTTGCTCCTACAACATCCTCCTTTCCTTTGTTTGGGGCTGCCTCAACAATAACCAGTTTTTTGCCCTTTGCCTTCTGCTTAATGTCTTCAATGGTTATCTCCTGCCTTTCAAAGAATTCTCTGCCTGGCTTTTTCAGGAAATCTCCGGCTGCCTCAATGAATCTTTGAAGCGTCTCGTTGCTTAGTGCTGCTGTGGCGTTCCTGTCCTTTTGCACCGGGTCTATCACTATCAGTTCGCTCTGCACCTTTGCCTCATTCAGCTCCCGTAAGGGATCATGACCTTTGTAGTGCTTCTCAGCATCAACCACTATTTTCTTGCATGCTTCAACCTGTTTTTTCCACTGGCCCGCAGCCGTTGTTACCAGCTTCAGGAACGAGCCGTAATAAACAGTCAGTACCTCGCACGCATACCCTGAGAAGCCTCTTATGTGGCTCTCCGCGCCGTAAACCCTTTGTGCCTTGCAGAACGCCTTGGTCAGCCTTACATCATCAGCCAGCGCTGCTTTTTTGCTTATCTTTCTCCTGACCCATGCAGAGTGCAGCAGCGAGGCATCTGTTATGTTTTTTGCCTGGCTTGCCCTTGTTATTCTGAGTATTGGCACAATCTCGAAGTTGTAGCCGCTGAAGTGAACCCGGAAGTAGTCCCTGCTGCCATGTAACCTTTCGTGTTTGCTGAATGTTTTTTTCATTGCAGCAGCAACGAATTCGCTGAGTTCGCCGCTTTTTTCCTTATACTTTTCGTAGTCAAAGCACGCAAACACGTCTATGTCGTGCATGCCCCTTAGCCAGGTTCCTTTGGCTCCTGACCCCCCCACAACAGGTTTTGCCCCGGCCTTTGCAGCTTTGAGCGCCTTGTCAAGCCTTGTTACGAACTCTGCCGCAATTCTGGCAACTGCAGAGTTTTCAGCAGCCGTAGGCCTTTTCCCTTTTTTTACCTCTTCCAGCAGCTTCTCAACAGCTTTCATGCCTTAACTTCTGCCGCAACTACTTTTAAATGTTTGTGAGTGGTTCTCAATTTGTAAAGCCGCGAATAGGCACACAAAAACAATTTAAATAGTCCCTTACAGGTTTGTTTTTGTTATGACTAGGATTTCCAAGCTTGTTTTGCACGGTTTTAAGTCATTCGCGAAAAGGACCGAGCTGCTTTTTGACGGCAACTTCTCTGTTGTTTTGGGCCCCAACGGCGCCGGAAAATCCAATGTTTTGGACAGCCTGTGCTTCGTGCTCGGCAGGATAAGCAGCAAGGAGCTCCGCACAGAAAAGCTCTCCCACCTTATCTATAATGGCGGCAAGTTGAAGCAGCCTGCCACCAAGGCTGAGGTCAGCATTTTCTTTGACAACAGCAAGAAAACATTCCCCTATCCTGATGCCCTTGTCAAGGTAAGCAGGATTATCAAGCCCAGCGGCCAGAGCATTTACAGGATTAATGACAAGGCATCTACGAGGCAGGAGATTCTTGACCTTTTAGCTCTGGCTAAGATTGACCCTGACGGCCACAACATTGTCCTGCAGGGTGACATCATCAGGTTTGTTGAAATGTCTGCTGAGGAAAGAAGGCAGGTCGTTGAGGAGATAGCTGGCATTTCTGTTTATGAGGATAAGAAGAAAAAAGCACTGTCCGAGCTTGAGAAGGTTGACCAGCGCCTCAAGGAGGCAGAAATCCTTCTCAGCGAGAGAAAAACCCACCTGAAGGAGCTTAAGCATGACCGCGACCAAGCTCTTAAGTACAGGGACCTGAACGATAAGATAAGGGCAAACAGGGCCACTTTCCTCCATCTCCAGATCAGGCAGCGCGAGGCAAAGAAGTCTGAAGTGGAAAAGTCAATTGCATCAAGTGAAAAGGAAATCTCCGGCCTGAAGGCCGATATTGAAAAGCTGCGCCTTGGCGTTGCAAAGAGAAAGGAGGAAATCTCCCAGCTTAACGAGGAGCTTGAGCACAGGGCAGAGCAGGAGCAGGTTGCCATTCACAAGAATATTGAGCAGCTTCGCGTCACCATAGGCACAAACACGAGCAGAATCTCCCTGTCTGAAGGTGAGATTTCAAAGATTAAGGACAGGAGGGAGCAGCTCAAATCTGACCTTTCTGAGACAGAGTCCAGGATTGCCCAGCTTGAGTCCTCAAAGTCATCAATTGCCGAGCACGTCAAGAAGCTTGCCTCTGACAAGGCCAAGATTGTGGCCGGAATTGAAAAGCTTCGCAGCTCTGTCAGCAGCTCTGACCTTGTGAGGATTGAGTCAGAGCTTGGCGCTCTTGATAAGGAAACTGACGAGAGGCAGCAGGTAATCCAGTCATTGGTTGAGCAGAAGCAGAACATGCTTCGTGACAAGGATAAGGCTGAGTACAGGATTAACACAATAGACTCATCCATTGACAAGGTTAAGGAGATTGAAACGGAAAACCGGAAGGAAATTGATGAGCTGCAGCAGCGCCGTACTGATTTCAAGAGGGTTGTCCTTGAGCTTAACCAGCTTCTGGCAAAGGATTCTGCAGTTGCTGCCAGGATTGGCGAGAGCAGGAAGCGCATCTTCGCTTTGAATGAAGAGGTTGCTAAGGCCCGTGCAAAGGAAGCCGCAGTCCAGGAAAGGGCGCTTGGCAGCCTTGCGATTAAGTCAATCCTCTCACAGAAGTCAATCAGGGGCATTTTCGGGACTGTCTCGCAGCTTGGCAAGGTCAAGGCAAAATACTCGCTGGCATTGGAAACCGCTGCCGGCCCAAGGGTAAACAGCATCATAGTTGAAAGTGATGCTGTGGCTTCTGACTGCATTAAATTCCTGAAGAGCAGGAAAATCGGCAGTGCAACGTTCCTGCCCCTTAACAAGATAAAGCCTGCAGAGGACCGCTCGGATGCCAGGCAGCTTCTTTCCCAGGAAGGCGTTCATGGCCTGGCGCTTGGCCTTGTAAGCTTTGATGAGAAATTCAGGCCCGCCTTTTCCTATGTTTTCGGCAACACGATTGTTGTTGACTCAATAGACGTAGCGAGAAAAATAGGCATAGGCAGGGCAAGGATGGTGACCCTTGACGGCGACCTTGCCGAGCTTTCAGGGGCAATGCACGGCGGCTTCAGGGAAGCCCGAAAGGAATCATTGGCATTCGCTGATGAGGAAGAAACCCAGCTTGCCGCAAGGCTTGAGCACGAGCTTTCCCAATTAACTGCAGCAACATCGGATTTGGAAAAGGGAAAAATAGACGTAGAGGCAGCGATTGCCTCGTTGAGGGAGAAGAAAGCTGCTTTGGAAGGAGATATCATCAAGGCAGAGCGCAGCCTGCACCTTGAATCCTCTGACATGGATGTTTCAAAGAAGCAGAAGCAGGAGCTCAATGACGAGCTTAAAGCAATTACTGCCAAATTGAAGGACCTTGAGGAAAAGCTCCTTTCCGAGACCAGGAAGGTTGCCGAGCTTAAGTCAAAGAGGATGCAGGTGAGGGAGCAGATTACCGGCCTTCGCAACCCTGCTTTCCTTGCCGAGCTCAATGCCCTGGAAAAGAAGAATCAGGAGCTTGCCGGCCAGATTCAGAATCTTGAGAATGAGTCAAAAACCAGTGACGTCCAGATTAGCCAGGTTTTCAGCCAGGAAAAACTGAAGATTCAGCAGATATTAAAGCAACAGGACAGGGAAGAGGCACAGTTCTCAGCAGAGAAGGATAAGCTCATTAAGGAAGTTGAGAAGCTGCGAAAGGACCTTGCAGAGACAGAGTCCAAGGCAGTGAAGTTCCAAACCCGCCATAAGGAGCTTTTTGCAAAGCGCACAATGCTCATGGAGGAAGTGCAGTCGGATGATGAAAAGATAATCCGAAAAGAGGAGCAAATCAATGGCGTTGAGATAAAAGTCAACAACACCTCAGTGAAGAAGGCCGAGCTTTCAGGCGAGCTTTCCGGGCTGCAGCAGGACTTCTCGCAGTACAGCGATGTCAGGCTTCTTGAGGGCGTTTCCGAAGACCAGATTAAGAGCGAGATATCCCGGTTCGAGCGGCTTGTTGCAGATATGGGCAACGTAAACCTCAAAGCCCTGGAAATCTACGATGACGTTGAGAAGCAATACAATGAGCTTCTTGACAAGAAAGACAAGCTTGGCAAGGAGAAGGATGATGTCCTTAAGATGATGGCTGAGATTGAAGGCAGGAAGAAAGACCTCTTCATGAACACCTTCACAGTTCTTAACCAGAACTTTGCCAGAATCTTTTCCGAGCTTTCAACAAAGGGCGAGGCCTACCTCATGATTGAGAATCCCGAAAACCCGTTTGAGGCCGGAGTCCGCATCCGGGTTAGGATTACCGGCGACAAGTTCCTTGACATCCGCAGCCTGTCCGGTGGCGAGAAAACCCTTACAGCATTAGCCCTTATCTTTTCAATCCAGGAGTACGAGCCAGCATCCTTCTACATCTTTGACGAGGTCGATGCTGCCCTTGACAAGCGCAACTCAGAAAAGCTTGCCAAGCTCATCAAGAAATACTCAGAAAAAGCCCAGTACATCATAATCTCGCACAACGACGCCCTCATGGCCGAAGGTGAAATCCTCTACGGCGTCAGCATGGATGAGCATGGGATGAGTAATGTTGTGAGCTTAAAGGTGTGAGCCGTTTCTTCTTTCCTCAAGTCTGCCCTCAAGGCAGTCTGCAATTGCTTTTAGTGTGTGAGCTGGCGTGGTTGACGGCAATGATAGTCCAAACTGTTGAAGATACTGAACCATATTTGTCGCATATTCTTCTGAGTTGCCGCGTAAAGTTCTAGGCTCTGGCGGTTTTGCGATGCCAGCATCATTGAATTCTGGTTTTTCTGCTGCCTTAAGAATACCTTCAAGTTCTTCATTGGGTAAGCTGTACAGACTACTGCCAGAGAATTTTGTTGGTGAATACAGATGCAGTACTCTACCTACACTTGCCAAAAGTTGGCCTTTGCTAAGTGTGCTCAGCTTTCCTGGGTTTCCTATCTTTACCACCCCGTTTTAGGGAGTGGGAACGGCCGGATTTGAACCGGCGACTCCACCGGCTTCAGCGGTGTGCTCTCCCAGGCTGAGCTACGTTCCCGATTAAGCAACTTGGCATTTTGAGCCATTTATAAACTTTTTTCGTCATTGCGTTTTTTGATAAACCTTTTTCGCCAAAAAGGTTTTGCTGCAGCCGCAACTATGATGGGAACTGTGCTAAAATAGAATCAGTCTTCTATGTCTTCTTCATCAACTGCGGAAGTCTCAGGCGTTTCCTGCTGTTTTGCTTCAGCTGCTGGTTCTGCAGCAACTTCTGCCTGTTTCTCTGCTTTCTTGACAACCTCTATGCTGCCCTTCATTCCTGTTGTTAGCTGCATCTCGCCCTGGTACTCTTTCACGTAGCCGTTGACTACTCTTATTGTGTCGCCTTTGCCAATCTGGTCTATCTGCTCGTTCCATAGGGAAAGCTCTATCTCTCCTGTTTCGTCCTTCAGCCTTGCCGTTGCCACTCTGCCGCTTTTGCCAAACTTGTTGAACTCCCTTACCTCTCCAACCTCAGCCACTTCGGCAGTCAGCTCAACGTTTCCCATCCTCGGAGCTAGTTCTTTTATGTTCATATTCGCCTTAGAAGTCGCCTATTCTATTTAAACTTAGTGTCGTAGTCTCGTTGTTTTTGGTCAAGCTTTTTGGCCGCTGCCAAAAAGGTTGAGTGCGGGGAAAGGGATTCGAACCCTTGAAGACACTAAGTCAGCAGATCTTGAGTCTGGGCGCAGCTGTCATCGCGGCAACTGAACTGCCCCGTTTGACCACTTCGGTATCCCCGCATATTATTGGGGCATTTTGCGCCTTATTTAAATTTAACTTAGAGAATGTAGTTAAAGTGACTTTAGCTTTTTTTCTATATCCTGAAGCTCCCTTTCAAACTTGTCAATGTGGTGTTCTATGGGCGCCCGTTGTGCTGCTGCCTGTGCGGGCTTTTGCTTGCCCTCTCTGGCTGCTGGTTTTGCCGCCTTTACAACTACGGGCCTTTTTTCCTCGGCAGGCAGGTGCGCTGCGTCCATGTGCGGCATAAGCTGTCTTGCCTCATTCACCAGCTCGGTTATCTCTCCGATTCTGGTCCTGACGGTTTCAACAGCTTTTTGTTTTGCAGTTCTCAGCTCTTTCAGGCTGCTGTCGCTTTTCAGTACGTGCACAAGGGATTTTGACGCCTCAAGGATGTCCCTTCTTACGCTCACAGGGTCTTCTATGTTAACATAGACAATATCATTTTCTCTTTTTGCAGCTTTCATTTTTTATGCAGAACTGCCTATTTCTCTGTGATTGCCTCGCTTATCTCGTCCAGCTTCTGCTCGACTGATGCGAGTTCAGTCTGCCAGTTCTCAAGCTCAGCGTCCTCCTGGCTTTTGAGGTCCTTTGCCTTCTTGAGGGCCTGTTTTGCGTCTTCAAGCTTTGACCTTATTTGTTTGATAACTTCGGATAGCTCCTTGTACCTGTCTATCCTGATGAAGACGGATGATTTCATTACTGTTTCACCTTCCTTGTCTTGTGTTTAGTGCTATTCAAACAGTGTTTTATCAATGTGCATGAGCTTGCGCTGCATGTCCTCAACAGTTGAGTTTATGTTATCGTACTGGGTGGTTTCTTCTTTTCTGATTTCTGTGAGCCTGTGGTGTTTTTTCTGCGTTTTGCTTATGCTGTCAAGGTTGTTCCTGACCATTCTGAAATCTTCAGCTTTTAGGAAGAATTCATTGTTATGCGTTATAAGCTTTCCGCCAAAGCCTGTTTTTTGTTCCGGCATGAACGGCATCGCGGCAGGAACTTCAGCTGGCGTCATTGCCCACGGCATTTCTTTTTCCATGGGTTCTTCTGTTCCCGTGGATGGCAGCTTCGGGAGTTCAGGAAGCTTCATTTCGGCTCGCTTTGGCATTTGGGGCCAGTTTGGGAATAATGATTCCTCCCCTTTCTCTTTCGGCATCCCTTCATCTTTTTTTGCCATGTCCTCGTCAATTTCTTTCGTGAAGTCAAACTCGCCAAGCCCTTTCAGCTGTGGAAGCTCGATTTCAGGCAGCCCAGACGCTTCAGGCGCCTCTGGAAGGTTTGGAAGTTCAGAATAAAGCTCCTGCTCGTTCGGCATAGGCGGGAGGCCTTGCATGTTTTGGTTTGCAGGCATAGAAATATCAGGTTTTTTCCCTTTCTTTGGCTTTAGAATATCCAAAAAACCCACTTTCCCCTCCCCTAACTTCTCATTCTCTTACTTCTTGCTGGTAATGAAGGGACACCTATTAAAGCTTTTTTGAGTATCAGAAAATAGTGACAACACTTTTTAAAAATTTACTCGTATTCTATCGTTGCCGGCGGCTTCTGCGTGACATCATAGACGACCCTGGTCACGCCCCTGACCTGCTTGACTATCCTGCTTGCTGCTTTTTCCAGCATGTCATAAGGCAGCTTTGCCCAGTCTGCTGTCATGCCGTCTACAGAGGTTACTGCCCTGAGCGCGATTATGTAGCCGTATGACCTTGAGTCTCCCATTACGCCTACTGCCTTTACCGGCAGCAGCGCAGCGAAGGCCTGCCATACCTTGTCGTACTGCCCGGACTTCCTGAGCTCTTCTGTGAATATGAGGTCTGCCTCCTGGACTATCCCTATCCGTTCAGCGGTTATCTCGCCTACTATCCTTACTGCAAGTCCTGGTCCTGGGAACGGGTGCCGCATTAATGCATCTCGGGGCAGCCCTATCATCGTTCCCAATTCTCGCACTTCGTCCTTGTAGAGGTCTTTGAGCGGCTCCACAAGCTTTAGCTTCATCTTTGCAGGAAGCCCTCCGACATTGTGGTGGGTTTTTATCACAGAAGCTGCCTTTGATGCCTTTGCTGATTCAATCCTGTCAGGGTAAATTGTTCCTTGGCCAAGGAATTTTATCTCGCCGTGCTTGGCTTTCAGCTCTTTTACCTTGTTTTCGAAAACTTCGATGAAAGTGTTCCCTATTATTCTTCTTTTCTGTTCCGGGTCAGTGACCCCTTTCAGCCTTTTGTAGAATGTCTGCGAGGCATCGGCGTAGTAGTAGTGCCTGAATCCGAGCTTTTCGTACAGCTTCTTTACGTATTCTGCCTCTCCTTTCCTGATTATGCCGTGGTCTACGAAGACGCAGTAAATTTTTGGAGTTGCGGCTTTTATCAGGGCTGAGGCTACTAAACTGTCTACTCCTCCGCTAACGCCCATGATGACTGCGCCGTTGCCAACCTTTGCCTTTATCTCGGCAGCAAGCTTCCCGTCAATGCCTTTTATCGTGTAGTTTCGCCTGCAGCTGCAGATGTTAAGGAAATTCTCCAGTATCCTCATCCCGTGGACTGTATGCTGGACTTCAGGGTGGAACTGCAGCCCGTAAATCCTTCTTGCATCATTGGCGTATGCGGCTATTTTGCATCCCTGCGTTTTTCCAGCAGCCATAAATCCTTGTGGCAGCGTAACCACGGAGTCGCCGTGGCTCATCCACACCTGCTCTTTTTTGTCAAGCCGCTTTAGCAGCTGTGATTTTCCTGTCGCCGCAAATGTTTCCTTGCCGTACTCCCTGCTGCTTTGCACAACCTTGCCGCCAAGCGCATGTGCGATTAGCTGGTGGCCGTAGCATAATCCAAGAACCGGAATTCCAAGCGAGAATATTGCCTTGTCAACAGTTGGCGCGCCATTATCATATACGCTGCTTGGCCCTCCTGACAGGATTATGCCTTCAACCCTCTTTGCCCTCAGTTCAGCAGCGGTGGTTTTGTTCGGAAATATCTCAGCGTACACGCCAAGGGAGCGTATTCGCCTTGCCACGAGATGACAATATTGCGAGCCGTAGTCAAGGACTGCTATCATAAAATCACGTCACTATCTCCATAAGCCTGTTTTGCCTTATTGCCTGCCTTATTTCCATGGCTATCCTGCTTCCGGTGCTCAGCGGCCTTCCGTAAAGGTAGTTTGTGTATGGAGTTGCCGCTATTCCTGGGCTTCCTGGTATCCTTGCTGAGATGTCAAACACGATTATTTCCTCTTCAGGCGGTCCGGGCTTAACTGCTGCCTGCAGCGCAAAGGGCCCGATTATGCCAGGCGGGTAAAGCTTTTTGGCAGCAGCAACGAATTTCTCTCCTATTTCAAAAGCCTTTTCCAGCAGCGATTCTTTTACTGTCACGGCAACATGGCCTGTCTCAACATACTGCGGTTTTACATGTTTCATTATTTGCAACTGCTCTGCCGCTGTTAACCTCAATATTCCATCTATGTTTGTTTGCCTTCTGGTGTCAGTGCCGAGAAGCTCAAGCTCTCCAGTCAGGGGAGAGTAAAAATAGTTGAAGTTTACCTGTGCTCCAACAATGAATTCCTCAATGGCAGCTTTTTTGGCAGAAGCGGCAGTGATTATTTTCTTCTCAACCATGCCTTTTATCTTGTTTTTGTAGTCCTCATAGCCGTTCGCGAGGAAGAATGCGCGCTCATAGCCCCTTGCTGCTTCCGAGGCTTTCACCATGACAAGCCTGTCTATTCTTCTCGGGTCAGTAAAGCGCTTGGGCGTTTTTATCCCTGCCTTGTCCAGCAGCCTGTACTGGCTGTCTTTTCCGGTTCTTTCCTCTGCCTTTAGCATGGCTCTGCTGCCAAACAGAGGTATGGCAAACTTGTTTTCAATGTCCTTATAATTGCAGTAGACCCAGAAATACCTGCTTTGGACAAAAATCGTGTTAAGCTCCTTCAGCTTCTGCTGCGCCTCCGGTTTTGTGATGTCGCTAAAGTTGTCAACAAGGATTATTTCGTCAACAACGCCTTTGCCTTCCCGGCTTCTGTAGTATTTTTCGTATGTTTTTTCCCTTCCCCTTTTGCACACAACCACTGTCCTGAGACCCTGGTCTTTTGCCCCTCTGCACACGTCAAGGGCAGAGTGCCCTCCTAAGGTTCCAACGGTTATCCTGCTTTTGTCATAAGCTGAAATGGTTCCTTGCAGTTGTTTTTGCGTTATCATTTTTTGAACCTTAGAGTATTGCCAATCCTTCCAAGCATCCCTTTCGGAGTCCACTTGCTTCTTTCGTTGGCTTTATAGTAGGCTTGCGGGGTAAGAATGATAGTGTATTGGTCTCCTGCGGGTCGTGGGGCATTCGGGTCTTTCCCTTTACCGTACATGTTCCACACTAGCTTTGCGAATACGCCCGCAAACTTGTAGCCCTTTTCGGTTACTAGACCTGCGTGGCCAATCCGGTTAATCAGGTCAAGCCTGTTGAATCCTGCCCTTATTAACAACTCGATAAGCGGCTTTACAGTGCCTAAAATGTAAAGTGGGCTTCTCTTGGCTTCTTCGAGAAAAACCGCGTTCGTTACCAATACCTTTTCTCCTTTAAAGTAATTTTGTGCCATTCTTGTGGTTGCAAGGTAAAACCCAATCAGGTGCTCACTAAAAAGGCCGCCTTCAAAAATCAGAATTAAGCGATCTGATATACTTAAGAGCGATTTCCAACCCTGATCAATCCCTCCAATGCTCTTCTCATACTCTTGTAGCATCTGGAAGATTTTACCATTCAGCCTTTGGTTTAGCGCGTTTACTTCTGAAGTTTTGTGGATTTGAAGTTGAATTGACATTTTAGTTCAGTATTTCCCTCAGTCTGTTTCTTGTTATGGCGTTTTTAATCTCCCTAGCTATCCTCCTGCCTGTGCTCATTGGCTCGTTATACCTTGGCATGGTGTATGGCGAGCCTTCCATGTAGAGGTTTGTTCCCGCAACTATCCTCGCTGATATTTCGAATACGTAGAACTTCAGGTCTGGCGTTACGACTGTTTCCAAGCTGAACGGGCCGTAGAGCCCTTTGTTGTCGCCGTTTAGGGTTCTTGAAGCCTTCACGACAGCCTCGCCCATCCTGAAAATCTCAGGCAGCAGTGACTCTCTCACTACAATCGGCACATTTCCTGTTATGTTGTAGCTCGTTTCCAGCCCAAGGTCCAGCTGGTCTTTAGCTGCGATGCGGCCTATGCTGTCCACGTTGCTCTCATACCTTTTGTCAAAGCTCATTACCTCAAGCTCATTCGTGAGGGGGGAGTAAAAGTAGTGAATGTATATTGGGGCTCCTATTATGTACTCCTGTATTATGTAAGCCCTTATCTCGCCCTTTGTCTTCCTTGCTTTTATCTTCCTGTGGAATTCTTCAGCTGTTCTTGCAAGGAAGAACCCTTTCCCACCCAGTGCGCCATAAAACTTAACTATGACCGGACCGTCTATGTCTTCCGGCTTTTTGTAAATTTTTGGCAGTATAAGCCCTGCCCTTTTGAGCCATTCCCTCTGCTTCATCCTGTCGGCTTCCCACTTTAGTATGGATTTGTTTCCGAAGTAGTTCACTTTTATCTTTTCAAGCTCTTCCAGCTTGAATGCCTCAAAGAATGTTCCATGAGGTATGAGTATTGCGTTCTCCCTGAGAAGCTTGTCCTGCAGCTTGATTGTGTCCCTGAAGCTGTTAACCATCATTATTTCGTCTGCCACCTCGAAGCTTTTGTATGGTTTCTCCCTGCCTTTTTCGCAGATGGCTATTGTTGAAAACCCTTCCTGCTTCGCGCCGTAGAGAATCTGGATTGCAGAATGGCTGCCAAGAGTGGCAATCTTATAGCTGTTATAGGGAATAGAATTCTCGCTTTTTTTGCTTTTATTAGCCCCCATATCAGCAGTATCTAACAACTATTATATAAGTTTAACTGTGAGTTGTGAGTTACCTGATTCTTAGCTCCTTCTCCCACTGCCTGCATACCTTCTCAGTCTTCACAGCCGCTATTCCTGTGTACCTTTCAGGGTTCTGCAGGAGTTGCAGCTGTGATTTTGTCATCTTCTTAAGGTAGGGCTGCGCAACAGCATCGTTCATTAGAACTTCCTGGAAGCTTTTCCTCTGTTGCTGTGCAATTAATGTCAGTTTTCTCACATACTCATGCGCGTCAGGATGCCCTGCGGCAGCAAGGAGGATGTAAGCCGGCTCTGCAGCTATCATGCCTTTGCTTGCATTAAAGTTCTTGTTTAGGTTTTCTTTTACAACTACCAGTTTTTCCATTGCAGCCGTCAGTCTTTTCGCTGCTATAAATGCGGCAGCTATTATCTCTGGCATAAACCTCGATGATGCAGAATTTGTCAGGTCACGCTGGTGCTCTGATATCTGGTCAGCATAAACAGTTGTCATTCTTGGCACGAACTCCTTCCACAACGACTTGACATTTTCAAAGTTAATAGGGTTGCGCTTGTGGGGCATTGTGCTGCTGCCTACCTGCTCAGCCCCAAACTGCTCAGCCACTTCGCCAATCTCTGTTCTCTGCAGGTGCCTCATGTCATCTGCAATGTTTGCCATTACCCCAAACGCAGAAATAACAGAGTGCATCAGGTCAGCTGCAAACTCAGGCTCCACTATCTGTGTTGAGTGCGTTGACGGCTGCAGCCCGAGTTTCTTCAGCACGGCAATTTCAAACTCTTCAGGGTCTTTCAGCAAAAGTGATGAAGCGTTGTAAGCGCCCACAGCTCCGGCAAATTTTCCTTTCATGTTATTTGCGGCAGTTGCTATTGTGGATATTCTTCCTCCAAGGCGAGATACATAAGAGGCAATTGTAAACCCAAACGTTATGGGCTCAGCGTGCTGGCCGTGGGTTCTGCCAATCTGCAGTGTGTTCTTTTCCCTTCTAGCTATTCCGATTAGCGTTTTTTCCAGCTGCAGCAGCTGCGGTAATAGGGCATTAATTGTTGCATCTTTCAGGCGCAAGCCCTCAGCAGTTGATATGATGTCGTTAGATGTGGCGGTAAAGTGTACGTACGGCTTTGCCTCTGTGCTTACCTTGTTGCGTATGCAGTTCACCAATGCGCGGATGTTGTGCTTTATCTTTTTCTCTTCCTCATAAACCTCGGCAGCGGTTACTTTCTTTGCGGCCGCTTCAATTTCAGCAGCAGCTTTTTTGTCGCATATTTTCCTCTCTGCCAAACTCTTCACTAGCGCAACTTCTACTGCGAGCTGGTATCTTATGGCTGCAGTTTCAGACAAGTATGGCTGCAGCTTCTCAAATGTTTCTTTGTCTCCTTCATAATACCTGTAGTCAATCGGGCTTATTGCATCAAACGTGTCCATTTTCATCCCCTCAAATATCCCTTCTTGATTAAGTTTTGCCTTATCCTTTCTGTCGGGTTGCCCGCGACAGCCCTGAATTTCTGCCCCGTAACCAATTCGTAAGCCTCAATGTATCTTCTCGCTGCTTCCACTCTTACATCATCAGGTATTTTTGGAACTGGCCCTTCGCCAACAAATCCCCTATCAGCAAGCCATTTCCTCACATATTCCTTATCAATCTTCATTTGCTCCTTGCCTGTCTTGAAAAGCTCTTCATATGAGTCAGAGAACCAGAACCTTGAGCTGTCCGGCGTGTGCACTTCATCAATCAGTGTTACCTTGCCATTCTCATCATAGCCAAACTCGTATTTGGTGTCCACAAGTATTATGCCTTGTTTTGCCGCTATTTTTTGGCCCAGCTCAAACAGCTTCATGCTCACTTCTGCTATTTTGTCAAACTCCTCTGCAGTAAGAAGCCCTTTTCTTATCACTTCAGCCCTTGATACGGACTCGTCGTGCAGGCCTTTTTCAGCCTTCGTTGATGGCGTCAGCAGCGGCCTGGTTAGTTTTTGGTCCTTTCTCAGTCCTTCAGGCAGTTTGTGGCCGCAGAACTCCCTTGCACCCCGCTCGTAATTGTACCATATCGAAGTCGTGGTTACCCCTGTGATATAGCCGCGAACAACAAACTCCACCATTATTGGCTTGCAGTTCCTTGCTACGGTCACGTTCGGGTCAGGAATGTCAATAACCGCATTATTGGCTATGTGCTTTGTTTTTTCAAACCAGAACTGGCTCATCTGGTTCAGGACCTGCCCCTTGAACGGCAGCGTTGTAAGCACGACATCAAAGGCAGATATCCTGTCAGTGGTTACCATTATCCTTCTGTCGTTGAGTATGTAGTTGTCCCTTACCTTTCCAAAGTACTTTTTGGCTTTGCCAAAGTCAAAGTTTGTCTTTTCAAGCGTGCTTTTCAGTTGCCGCTTCAGGATTTCAGCATCTATCATCTTTCATTTACCTCTTTGTCAGCTTCTTCAACCTTTAGTCGCATGCCCCACCGGTATTCCTTGAGCTTGTCGTTTTTCCTCATTATCTCGGCAGCTGCAACTGCCGCGTTCTCTCCCCTGTTGAGGCCTACCCATATCCCTTTTTTGGTTAGCTGCAGCAGCTTTACAGCATCATTGGCTGTTTCCTTTTCTGCTGTTGGGCAGTTTATCACTATCGCACTTTCAGAAATCATCCCTTCTTTTTCGTTGATGCTGATAAAGCATATGTTTATGGCGGTTTCTAGCACCTTGTTTCCAAGGCTGTGCTCAATTTCAAGTTCCTTCAGTGCTTCTGTGGCTTTGTCAACTGCCTTTTGGGCATTGCCGTGGTCAACTATGTTTATTCTTTTCATCTTGTTTTTTGCAATCATAGCGGCTGCCATGGCGGCTTCTTCAGCATTGTTTACTCCTGTCGTCAGCACAGGTATTCCTGGTGGCATCTGGATTATTGACAGCAGTGCATCAAGCCCTTCAAACGCCCCCATAAGGGGAACTCCTATAACTGGTGCAGTTGTTTTTGCAGCCACAACACCTGGCAGTGCAGCCGCAAGCCCTGCAGCAGCAATTATTGCGTCGTATTCCACTTCTTCAATGATTTTGTCCAGCATTTCCGGCGTCCTGTGTGCAGAGCAGACCCTCATCTTGTGTTCAACACCGCTTTTTTCAAGGGCTGCCGCGGCTTTCTCCATTATCCCAACGTCAGATTTGCTTGCTGCAATTATTAGCACTGCCATTTTCGTCATCCTTTACATCAGCTTGCTCTCAGCATACTCCACCATGTTCCTGAATATCCTCAGCCCGTCGCCTTCATCAGGCAGGTTCTCCCGTGTCCATCTCGGATGGGCGTATTTTGTGACAAACTTCTCCGGGTGCGGCATCATTCCAAACACGTTGCCTTCCCTGTTTGTTATTGCCGCAATATTCAGCTGGGAGCCATTTGGGTTGTATGGGTAGGCTGCGTTATCCATGCCGCTTTCGTCAGCATACCTCAATTTTATCAGCTTTTGCTTCCGAAGCTGTCCTATGACCTCATTACTGGCAACAAACTTTCCCTCACCGTGGTTGACTGGCAGGTAAATCCTCTTTATTCCTCTTGTGAAGATTGAATCGTTTTCAGCTTTCATCCATACCCAGCGGTCCTCGAATTTCCCGGAATCGTTGTTTGCAAGTGTGGCCTCCTGCATAAACGTTCCTTTAAGTGCAGGCAGCAGACCCATTTTTATAATTACCTGAAACCCGTTGCATATTCCAATTGCGAGTTTTCCTGCAAGGACAAAGTTTTCAAGCTGCTGTTTGAGCTTTATTGCCAGCTGGTTTGCTAACACCTTTCCGCTGCCAAGGTCGTCGCCGTAGCTGAACCCTCCAGGAATCGCAAGAATATGATAATCGTTAATTTCTTTGCGGCCATGAATTAACTCGTTAACGTGTACCTGCTCGGCAGCAGCCCCAGCCAGCTCAAAAGCCAGTGCTGTCTCGTTGTTGCAGTTTGTGCCAGCTGCCCTTATCACGAGTGCTTTCGGTTTTGTTTTAGCTGTCATGCTAGTACCTTAGTGTTTTCTGCCACGCTTCCTTTAATTCCTTGATATCCGCATCAATTATTTTCCCTGCGCTTCCGCGGATTACAAGATGCTTTCCTTTCGTCTTACCAATCATACCATAATGGCAGCCATGCTTTTTCATGGTGCCTTCGAACATTGCCTCCTTCCCTTTCTCTACTTCAGCAATAAACCTCGTTTGCGATTCCGAAAAAAGTACAATTTCACCTCCGTTTTTTGATAAACCCCAAGTCGACTGCTGTCGACTGGACCCAGTCGAACTTTGTTCGACTTGGGCTTTTTCGTAAAAAGGTTTTGTGTGGGGAACGTTCCGCAGCTCGACCTCAGCCCCGATTCCGCCTGCAAAGCACATCTCGGTCAGTGCAACGGCCATGCCTCCTTCGCTTATGTCGTGGCATGCGAGGACAATTTTTTCCTTTATCGCTTCTTCGACAGCAGCGAATGTCGCTTTGCTTTTCGCAGCATCAATCGTTGGCACATTGCCCGATTCTAACCCTAAACCAACTAATTCACTGTAGTGGCTGCCTCCCATCTCGTCTTTTGTTTCGCCTATCGCGTAAATGCTGCTTCCTTCTTTTTTTATGTCCATCGTTACTATGTCGTCTACGTCGTCAATAACGGCAACGGCCGAAATTAGCAGCGTATCAAGTATCGGTATCTTCTTTCCATCGCTGACAACCTCGTTGTGCAGGCTGTCCTTCCCTGATATGAAGGGCGTTCCGTAGGCTGTTGCAAAGTCTTTGCACGCCTTGGCAGCCATGACAAGCGTGCCAAGCCTTTCGGGCTCGTCAGTGTTTGCCCAGCAGAAGTTGTCAAGTATTGCTGTTTTGCCCAGGCTTCCTCCTGTTGCCACAATGTTCCTCAGCGCCTCGTCTATTGCGGCAGCCGCCATCCAGTACGGGCTTATTATTCCGTAGCGTGGGTTTATTCCGTTGGCAACAGCTAGCCCTTTTCTGCTTCCGAAGACTGGCATTACAACTGATGCGTCGCTTGGTCTGTCATTGGCAGCTCCGGTAAGGGGCTTTATTATCGTGTTTGCCTGCACTTCATGGTCATATTGCCTTATGACCAATTCCTTGCTCGCTATTGATGGCATTCCTAATAGTTTCATTAAGGTTTCATCGTAGTTACTGCCGCTAAGCTTCCTCCGTTGCAGCTGCTTCTGTTGTGTTTTCGCTTTTTTCTCCCTGTAAACCGCTTTTCTTTTTTGTTTTGGCAGACCATTGTGCAGAAAGTCCATGCTGAGTTCAGCAGCAGTTTTTCCGTTGTGCTTCACTACAAGCTTTTTTGTTGCCGTGAAGCTTCCAATGACAGCAATCCCTGCCCCTTCCTTTTCGCAAATCTCTTTGAGCTTTTGCAGGTTTTTCTCAGGCACGGAAACAACCATCCTTTCCTGCGATTCTGAGAGCCATATCTCCCACGGCTTCATTCCGGAGTGCTTCAAAGGGACTTGTGACAGCTCAACCTCTGCGCCCAGTTCGCGACCCATCTCGCCAACTGCCGAGCTGAACCCTCCTGCCCCGCAGTCTGTAATGGCGTTGAACAGCTTCCTGTCTCTTGCTTCGAGTATTGTGTCAAGCATTTTTTTCTCTTCGATGGCGTTTCCTATCTGGACAACTGATGTGGTGAGGCCTTCGTTAAGCTCTGTGCTGGAGAATGTTGCTCCGTGCAGCCCGTCCTTGCCTGTTTTTCCTCCAACAACAACGATAAGGTCTCCTGGTTTGGGGCTTTTCTTGATAGCCCATCTCGGCATTATTCCTGCTGTTCCGCAGTATACGAGCGGTGCAAGGTAGCTGTTGTGGAATGTTATTGAGCCGTTTATCGTTGGTATGCCCATCCTGTTGCCGTAGTCGCGAACGCCAGAAACCACGCCCTTAAGCGTCCGTTTTGGGTGCAGCACGCCTTTCGGCAGCTTTTCATTGTAGTCTGGGTTTGCAAAGCAGAAGACGTCTGTGCTGAATATTGGCTTTGCGCCCAATCCTGCACCGAGCACATCCCTGATTACGCCTCCGATGCCTGTGCCCGCTCCCCCATAAGGGTCAAGGGCAGACGGGTGGTTGTGAGTTTCGACCTTGAATGCGATGCAGTTTTCTTCATCGAATTTTATTATGCCGGCATTGTCCCTGAAAACAGAGATTAAGTTGTCTTTCCACTCCTTCCTTTTCGCAATTTCGTTTGTTGCGGCAACTATGGTTTCCCTGAAGAGGTTGCTGATTGTTTCTGTTGTTTTTTTCCCGCCGCCATCATAAAGTTCAAGCCCGATTTCACTGTTGAATGTTTTGTGCTTGCAGTGCTCGCTCCACGTCTGCGCTATTGTTTCAAGCTCTGCGTCTGTTGGTTCCCTTCGCAGCTTTTTGAAGTGCGTCTGTATCGCCTTCATCTCTTCAAGCGATAGGGAAAGAACGTTTTTTTGGCTTATTTTCCTGAGCTCGGCATCTGACGCTTTCCTTATTTTTACTGCGGCAACTGGCTCACCGTTTTCCGCGGCTGCTGCCGTTTCTCGCTTTAGGAAAGAGCTTACGTTCACGTGCTCAAAGCCGTAGCCGTATTGCTGCGTGTTCTCGTTTGCAAGCAGCCCTTCGCAAATGGCCTTTACCTGTTCCTCTGTGGCGTTTCTTATGGCGTATTTCTGCATTATTGTTGCCGACTCTGCAGCTAACCCGATATCCTCGACAAGCTTTAGGGTGCTCTGCTCAACAGGGTCTGTTATTTGCGGCTTATACCTTACTATGGCCACCCACGCGCCTTTGGAATAAAGCTGGTTGTTTATGCCAAACTGCTGGACTACCTGGTCGCTCATTGCCCTGGCTATCGTTTCTGCTTCCTTGGTGCTGTAGCTTCCCTGAATAACATAGATGTCGCTTGTCTCAGCTACTTCAGCTTTCAGGCCCAGGTCTTCATTTATTGCCTTCTGGAGCCCTTCCTTTCTTACGTCCTTGGATGTTTCTTTCGTCTTTATCTCAATCCACATAAGTTACGCCCTCGCCTTTCACGACTTTTCCTATAAGGTATGCCTTTTCATTCATCTGCTGCAGCAGCTGCAAGGCCTTATCAGAATCTTTCTTGTCAACAACGTAAACATAGCCGATTCCCATGTTGAAAGTGCTGTACATTTCATCTATGGGAACATCCCCTTTTTGCTGTATCAGCTTGAAGATTGGCAGCGGCTCCCAGCTTTTCCTGCTTATCCTGGCGCCCAACCCTTTCGGCAGTATTCTCGGCAGGTTTTTCCTGAAGCTTCCGCCTGTGATGTGGGCAATCCCTTTTATCATGTGCTTTTCCATCATGGCTGTTGTGGTTTTGAGGTAGTTCCTGTGCGGCCTCAGCATAATTTCCCCTGTGCTTTCAGTTCCTATCCTCTCATTTAGCTTGAGCTTTCCTGTGCGCAGGACTGCCCTCACGAGGCTGTACCCGTTTGAGTGCAGGCCTGTTGATGCAATGCCTATGAGCATATCTCCTTCTTTTATGCTGCTGCAGTCAATCACGTCTTTCTTTTCTGCAGCCCCGAGTATGAAGCCGACCACGTCGACTGCCTTGTCATGGTAAACATCAGGCATTTCCGCAGTCTCTCCTCCAACGAAAATTATGCCATTTTCCTTGCAGCAGCGTGCAACGCTTTTCACAATGCGTTCAGTCACGGCATCGTTGAGTCTGCTGCTTGCAATGTAGTCTGAGAAGCAAATGGGCTTTGCTCCCATGGCCAGTATGTCGTTTATGCAGTGGTTGACTATGTCCTCCCCGATGCCTTCCCACTTGTCAAGCTCTGCCGCAATCAGGGTCTTGGTTCCCACTCCGTCTGTGTTGAATGCCAGCACAGGATTCGCGTATTTTTTCAGCTCGTCAGCGCTGACAACAAGCCCTTTGAACATGGTCTCGCTGCTTATGACTCTTTTGTCATGCGTTGCTTTGATATGTCCCTTTATTTTTTTCAGCAGCTCATTCTTCTTTTCAACGTCCACGCCAGCTTCCTTGTAAGTAGTCATTTTCTCCTGGTTATTTCCTTGTACCTCTCAAGCGTGTTTTCTATTAGCATTGCTACAGTCATTGGCCCAACCCCTCCAGGCACTGGTGTTATGTACGAGGCTTTTTCCTTTACAGATGCAAAGTCAACATCGCCAACAAGCTTTCCTTCAACACGGTTTATTCCGACATCAATGACCACTGCCCCTTCTTTCACCATATCTGCCTTAACGAGTTTCGGTTTTCCGGCAGCGGCAACGAGTATGTCTGCTTTTTTTGTGTAATGTGGCAAATCAGCCGTTTTGCTGTGGCAGATGGTGACTGTGGCATTTCGGTTGAGGAGCAGGAGTGCAGTTGGCTTGCCTACAATGTTGCTTCTCCCTATTACAACGGCATTCTTCCAAGCCAAATCTATGCCGTATTCCTCCAGCAGCCGTATGACCCCTTTTGGCGTGCACGGGACTGCCGCTTCCCTTCCTGAAGCCAGCCTGCCTACGTTCACCAGGCTAAAGCCGTCAACGTCCTTCTCAAGCGCGATTGCCTCAAGCACTTTTTCCTCGTTTATGCGCCTTGGCAATGGGAGCTGAACAAGTATTCCGTGTATTTTCTCGCTCTTGTTTAATCTGCCAATCAGCTGAAGCAGCTCTTTTTCTGTTGTTTCTTCAGGCAATTTGTAGAGTTCAGAGTAAATCCCGACTTCATCGCAGGTTTTTCGCTTTATGTCAACGTACACTTTTGACGCAGGATTCTCCCCAACCAGTATTGCTGCCAGGCCGGGTTTCGTTTTTAGGTTCGCCACTTCCGCCTTTACCTTGGCCCTGATTTTCTCAGCCACTGCTTTTCCGTCCATTATCTTTGCAGTCATTTTTTCCACATCTAAATAAGCCCGTAGCTTTTTAGTACGAACAGTATTAAAAATCCGGCTATTGCAAACAATACCTCTTTCGGGAATGAAGCCACTGCATCTGCTGGATTTTCCATTCTTATCACCTACATGTAAAGCGGGAACCTGCTGCAGAGTTCCTTTACTTCCTCCCTTACCTTTTTGACGACAGAGTTGCCTTTTATCTCATCCTTGAATTTCTTGACATAACCGCTTATCTCTGTTTTCCCGGCAGGAAGCGCATATTTTCTCGTTTCGTTTACCACTGCAGCAATCCATCCTGCTATTCTTTCCATTTCGGGCTCTTTCATTCCCCGAGTCGTTATTGCCGGTGTCCCAAGCCTTACTCCGCTGGGGTAGAATGGGCTGCTTGGGTCTAGCGGTATCGTGTTCTTGTTTACTGTTATTCCGGCTGCCTCAAGGGCTTCCTGTGCAAACACGCCGTGCCCTTTTGCTATTGTTGTAAGGTCAATAAGCATGAGGTGGTTTTCTGTGCCGCTTGACACCAGTTTAAGGCCTTTCTCCATAAGCCCCGCCGCCAGGGCTTTTGCGTTCCTGACTATCTGGTGCGCGTATTCCCTGAACTCGGGCATAAGCGCCTCCCCCAATGCAACAGCTATTGCTGCTGTCGTTTGGTCATGGGGGCCGCCCTGCAGCCCCGGAAAAACTGCCTTGTCTATTTTTTCGGCAAGCTCAGGGTCTTTCTGCAGCCCCTTTTCCGTAACCATTATGATTGCGCCTCTGGGCCCGCGCAGCGTCTTGTGCGTCGTTGTCGTGATTATGTGCACGTATGGCACAGGGCTCGGGTGTGCTCCTCCTATTATTAAGCCGGAAATATGCGCTACATCAGCAGCCAAATACGCTCCCACTTCGTCAGCAATCTCAGCCATTTCCTTGAACGGAAACTGCCTAACATAAGCAGATGCCCCTACCCAGATCAGCTTTGGCCTGTGCTCTAAAGCCAGCTTGCGCGCCTCTTCAAAGTCAATGTAGCCGTCAGCCTTGACATGGTACTGTACAGCCTTGTAGAATATGCCTGAGAAGCTCGTCTTCCAGCCGTGCGTTAGATGCCCGCCATCAGGCAGCGCCTGCCCCATTATGACATCCCCCGGCTGGCATGTCGCCAGGTAAACGGCGAAGTTCGCCGGTGTTCCCGAATAAGGCTGGACATTGGCTCTTGGCACCCCAAACGCTTTTTTTGCTCTTTCAATTGCAAGATTCTCAACTTTATCCACAAATTCGTTGCCGCCATAGTATCTTTTGCCCGGGTAGCCTTCTGAATACTTGTTTGTGAATACAGAGCCCATTGCCTCAAGCACTGCCTTGCTGACGAAGTTTTCTGACGGTATCATTTCCAGGCATTCCTCTTCCCTCTTTAGCTCTGATTGGATTAGCTCGAACACCTCCTTGTCTGTTTCCGCAAGCTTCTTGAGTATGTCCATTTTTTCCACCCCATCCCTTACTTTAAGATTGACAGCAGCCATGGCGCTACTGATGTAAACAGCACAAAATTCAGGGCTATGTTTGAAAGCCCGAACCTCAGGCACTTGTCAATGTGGCCTCCCATGAATGCAACGATTATGAATGATGTCACCAGATTGTAAATTATTGCTGCGGTTATTCCCACTGAGGTTATTCCTGCTGATGCAAAGCTTCCGGCAATAACCCCTATGAGCGCGTAAGCTGCTGTTGTCAAAGGCACAAAATAGCTGAACCTCGCTGAAAGTGCGTAGTCCATGAGCATTGCCGTTGCGCCAAGCAGGGCTCCTGCCTTTGGCCCGTACACGAAGCTGCCAAGCACCGTTATAAGCATTATCAGCTCTATTCCGAGCCTTGCAGTGTTTTTTAACGTCCTCAAAAAGAAGCATGCTAGGCCGTGCAGCATGAATAGCACAATGAACACAACTGGCTTTACCGATGACAGCAGGAAAAGTGCTGCCAGTGCCGGAGGTATTACAAGCCAGCCGTACCTTTCCATGTAGCCCTTCACGTACACCTTTGCAAATCTCATTGCAAAGAAAACTGATGTAAAGATTACAAAAGCCAGCATTAATGTGAGCACTATGTTGCTTCTGAGGAGGCTCCTCACCCAGATTCCGAGCAGTGCTGTGATGATGAAGCTCCCGACCGCTACCATGCCGTACTTTGCGACGTCTCCCAGCTCTAGGCTTAGCTCGAACCTTTCGCTTTTCCCGATGCTTTCGCCTTCAGCCATTCAGTTGCACCTTATCACTCTGCTTTCAGTTACTATCGCGTCCATCGGGCGGTCGTGGCTTTCCCTTGGCAGTTTTTCCACCACCTGGAAATCATATGCCAGGCCGATCTCGGCAGCTTTTGCCAGCCTGTGTAAAAGCTTGTCGTAATATCCGAGCCCGTAGCCAAGCCGGTGCCCATCCTTGTCAAAAGCAACACCTGGAACAATTACAACGTCTATTTCTTCCTCATCAACAGCGCTTCTCCGCTTAGGCTCCATAATTCCAAACGCCCCGGGTTTCAAGTCGCTGCTGTAGTCCCTGATTTCAGCAACCTCCAGTTCTCCTGCTGCGGTATTAGTTATCGGCAGCAGCACCTTCTTTCCACTTTTGAGAGCATCATTGATCAGCTTCTTAGTTTGGGCTTCGTTGCCTTTTGCAGCATAGAAGAGCACTGTTTTTGCACCAGCATATTCCTCCAATTGCTGCAGTTTTGCAGCTATTGCGGCGCTTTTACTTTCAACTTCTTCCCTTGTCATGGCGTCACGTTTTTCCCTAATAGTTTCCCTTATTTGCTGTTTTACGGTTTTCATGCTTGGTAAATGACCCTCTTAACTGCTAAAAGCCTTGGTACCATTTCTTCCAATGGCGTTAGTGCAACGCCGTTGTTTCTTTGTGAGGAGTGTAAGATTTGCAAGTTGCCAGCATAAATTGCTACGTGAGTTGGCAGGAATGGGCTGTTTCTTGTGAAAAACAGGACATCACCTTTCATAATTTTGTTCAGGCCAACTTCAACCAGCCTTACTTGACCTATGTAACCTTCGTTTGTGCTGCAAAACAGTTCAACAACATGTCTTGGTAAATGCAGGCCGATGCTTTTTTCAAACGCATATCCCACAAATCCTATGCAGTCAAAGCCAGTCTCCGGGTTGACTGGTGTGTGACTGTGGCGTATGTAGTTCTCGCCACTTACATGTACGCCGTTATGTCTTGCGCTATTTAGGTGCAGCTCTTTGTGGCTTATGAAAGGGGCTCCCAACAAGCTCAGTGCAAAAGCAACTACATTTGACAGCTCCTGCTTAGGAGCAGCTTGCTCAGCGGTTTCTAATAGTGTTGTTGTCATCCCATCTCCAAACCGTTTTGTCTCGCTTCCTCATCAGCGTAAATAGTTCCTTTCTCATCAGCAGCAAGCCTTCCCTCAGCCAACATCTTTATCGTTTCAGGGTAAACCTTCCAGTCCCCTTGTTCCTTCAGCTTTTCCTGGTATTCGTGAGCTATTTTGTCTAGTTCTTCCTCGTTGCTGCTGCGGATATTAGTAATATCAAGCCTGACAGGTTTCGAAACGAGCAACACCTGCCCTTGGTCAACATTTTCTGTCACAATGTGCGTCGTTGACCTTGCCTCTTTCTCTCCATTTATCATCGCTTTTTTTATGCACTCAGAGCCCATGCAGCCTGCGTATTTTCTTCCTCCGCTTTCATCTTTTATCCTCAAATCGGCCGGGTGCACATTTACCGTAAGAAAGCTGCCAATAACTGGTTTTGTTATGATGCTCATGTAGCCGCACAGCGCGACAATGTCTGCCTTGTGCATTCTCAGCAGCTTTGCGGTTTCGGCGTCGTACTGCTGCCGGATTTTCATGTCTTTCTTGTCGCTGTAGCCGAGCTTTGCGTAATATTCCCTTATGTCGTTGCAGTAGTACGCCACTTTGTATTCTGCGGCAATCTTTTTTGCGTTGCATATTTTCTCATCCGCTGTGTCGGTAAAAATCATCACAACCTTGAAAAGTTCCTTTCCCTGCTGTTTTAGTTGCTGCTGCAGCTCCAGTATCCTCCTTAAGTTGCTTCCTGAGCCTGACATGAAAGCAGCTACTTTCATGGGCTCGCTTTTTGGCGTGTATAGGAGTTTTAATGTGGTTTTCCCAGTCAGCCGCTTGACGTGCTCAACCCTTTTCTGCACGAGCTGCCATGTTCCGATGTCCTTCCTGTGGAACACCCCGCCTTTCACCATTGAGGCAGCTTCCTCAGCAATCTTTTCTGCTGCTGAAATCGTGTCCGCTATTCCAACGAATGCAACTCCCCGTGATTTTGTGGTGTATACGCCGTCGGCCTTCTCTTCAACAGCAGCATAGTAAACCAGTGCCTTGATGCAGTCCTTTTCCACGCTTGGCACTTCTATCTTGCCAATAACTGGATTGTCAGGGTATCCTTCCGGAACTACATACTTACACACCGTCGCTTTGTTTTCAAATTCCACTTTTAGCCCTGACAATTTTCCCTCTGCTGTTGCCTCGCATACCTCAACAAAATTTGTCTTAAGCAGAGGCAGAACGTTCATCGCTTCAGGGTCGCCAAATCTCGCGTTGTACTCAAGCAGCTTTATCCCTGCAGCAGTTTTCATGAAGCCGCCATACATTATGCCCTTGTAGCTTGTTCTGGTCTCTTTTTTTAGCGCGGCCGCTACTTTTTCAGTGATTTTTTTTGCCTGTTCAACATCTTCGGCAGTCAAAAACGGCAGCAGGAAATTTGAATCTGAATAGCTTCCCATCCCGCCTGTGTTTGGCCCTGTGTCGCCATCAAATGCCCTCTTGTGGTCCTGAACTGCAGGAAAGTGAATAAAGCCTCCGTTGCCGTCAGTTAGCGTCTGCAAGCTGAATTCCTCTCCGTCCAGCTTTTCTTCTACCACGACTGCGTTGTGTGAGTTCAGTATTTCGTTGCAGTAATCCAGCGCTTCATCGTTGCTGCTGAGGTGCTCTCCTGATACCTTCACGCCCTTTCCGCCGGTTAAGCCGTCAGGTTTTACTACGTAGCTTCCTAATTCTTTCAGGTAATCTGCTGCAGCATTCTTTTTGGTAAATATTCTGAATCTGGGCAGCCCTTCAATGCCGTACTTCTGCATCAGGTTTCGTGTGAATCCTTTGCTTGTTTCAAGCTGTGCCAGCTGCCTTGTCGGGCCTACACATTTTATCCCTGCTTTTTCAAGCTCATCAACTATCCCTGCAGCCAGTGGCGCTTCTGGCCCTATTACCGCGATTTCAACCCCATTTTCTTTTGCAAACTTAACAGCCGCAGCAACATCATCGGCTTTCCCAACAGTAAACGTCTTGGCAATCCTCTTTATTCCGGGATTCAAAAGCTGCATGTAAGCGTAAAGCTCAGACCCTCCGGCAATCAGCGCGTCAGCTATCGCGTGCTCCCTCGCGCCGCTTCCTACAAGTAAGACTTTTGTTTTCACGACTTAACCCCCACCAGATAAATAATCGCTGAATCAGCACTTCGAAGTTATCTGTGCAATGTGTTTCTTTCTTAGGCTGGTGAGCTCTTTGGTATGCTCTGTGGTTGTTGGGTATTCGCCTGTTACGCATGCTGTGCAGAGCTTGTCGGTTCCAACTGCCTTTCGCAGCCCTTCTACGTCCATGTAAATAAGCTTGTCAGCTCCCATCTCCTTTTCAACCTCTTCGATTGTTTTGCCGTGGGCAATAAGCTCTTCTTCCCGCTGGAAGTCTATTCCGTAGTAGCATGGGTTCCTTATTGGAGGAAATGTTGAGAGGAAGTAGACTTTCTTGGCTCCTGACTCCCGCAGCAGCTGTACAATCCTTTTAGAAGTAGTTCCTCGGACAATGCTGTCGTCAACAACCACGATGTTCTTGCCCTTTATTACAGACTCAATGGGCTTAAGCTTCAGCTTCATTGCATTCTCCCTCAGCTTCTGCACAGGCATTATGAATGTCCTCCCAATGTACCTGTTCTTAATCAGCCCTTCCTCATAAGGCACTCCCAGTGCCTTTGCAAGCGAATTTGCCGCTGCCCTGCTCGTGTCCGGAACAGGTATCACAACGTCAACTTCCAGGTCAGGCCAGTGCTTCTTGACTTTTGCAGCCAGCTCCTCGCCCAGCTTTTTCCTGACCTCGTAAATCGGTCTGCCCTCATAGACAGACTCGACAGTAGAAAAATAAACATACTCGAACACGCACGGAGCTGGTATACCTGATTCCAGTATCCTTGAATGCTGTTTCATGTTTTTGTCAACAAACACTGCTTCTCCGGGCTTCAGGTCTCTTATATTTTCGTAGCCCTGTATGCTCAGGGCAATGCTCTCTGAGGCAAATGCGCAGATTTTTTTGCCGTTAACCTTTTTTTCACCAATTAGCAGGGGTCTTATGCCATTAGGGTCCCTAAAAGCTGTGATGCCCTTGTTTGCTACTAGTGCGACAACAGAATACCCGCCTATTACCTCCTTGTGAACTTCCTTCACAGCGTTAAAAACAGCTTCGTGGCCATCTCCATTGCCTTTTCCGTAAGCGTCTCCGAACACCTGAAGCAGGACTTCAGCGTCAGAATTTGAGCTGAGGTAAACCCTTTTCTTCCTCAGCTTCTCCTTCAGCACAGGGTAATTTACTATGTTGCCGTTGAACGCGAGCCCTATGCCGTCAGGGTAGCGGTTGAACCATCTGGCCGTTTACTGTGAGAAGCTTTGCCTCGCTGAAAACATCAGAAACAAGCCCTATGTTCTTGCTTATCTTTATTCCATTGTCGGGATCATTAAAGTCAAAGGTTATAACGCCGGCAGCATCCTGCCCGCGGTGCTGCAGGTGGACAAGTCCAACATAGAGCTCTGCTGCAGCGTTTTGGGCTCCAATGACAGCGAATATCCCGCACATAAAAAACACCTTAAAGCTGACGTATCGCTATTCCTTCGCTGCAACAATCGCGGATAAAGCCTGATAAGTGCCTTATCCGTAATCGCTGAATAAAGTGCAAATCTGTAGTTATTTATATACGTTTTGCACATGATTGTGCAACTGCTGTTCGTTAATCATTTAGTGCCTGAATACCCTTTGCCCGGTGAATACCATGGCCATGCCGTGCTCGTTGCAGGCCTCAATTACTTCATAATCCCTGATTGAGCCGCCGGGCTGGATTATGGCCGTAACCCCAGCTTTTGCAGCAACATCTGCTGTGTCCCTGAATGGCAAGAAGCCGTCTGAGGCGAGGACTGACCCCTTGAGGCCGGCGTTAGTGGCTGATACCTCCTTCCAAATAACATCCATTCTTTCTTTGTCCTTTACCTGCCACAATGGGAGCTCGTATTTTTCAAAGCTTACCCTATCGGCTGCCTTTTTGTAAGCTTTTGAAATTGCCAATTCAGTTGCCCCCACCCTGTCCTGCTCTCCTGCCCCAATAGCGATTGTTATCTTGTCCTTGGCGAAGACCATAGAGTTTGAGATCACTCCTTGGCAGACTTTCCAGGCAAATATCATGTCCTCAATTTCCGCAGTGGTGGCCTTCCTTTTCACTTTGTACTGCTTTCCTTGGTGCTCTGCTTCTGCCGCGCCAAGTTCGGGCGCCTTTATCTCATTGTCAGCGGATTGCTGGAGTATTATTCCGCCGTCGAGCAGCGCTTTGAATTCTATAAATCTCTTTTTCCTGTACTCCTGAAGGGTCGCAAGCTTCTTTATGGTGATGAGTCTCATATTCTTTTTGGATGTAAGGATTTCCATGGCTGCTTTATTAAATTCAGGAGCAGCCACAACCTCAACGTAATTTTTGACAATCTCTTCCGCTGTTGCCTTGTCAAGCTTCCCGTTCACTACCACAACTCCGCCGAATGCAGCTAGTCTGTCCGTAATATTAGCAGCAATATATGCGTCTGAAATATTATTCCTGCTCGCAACCCCTGATGGGTTGTTGTGCTTCATTATCACCGCAGTGGGCTCGTCGAAATATTTGAGGATGTTCAGCGCCGCATCAACATCGGTAAGGTTGCTTTTTCCCAGGCTTTTGCCCGTCTCCACAAGCTCTTTTTCGGTAAGGTTGCTTATCATCGCATCCTTTGGAGAAATTTTGCACCCTGCAATGTCCCAGTTTCCCTCGGCGAGCTCGTAGAGTGCTGCTTCCTGCCCCGGATTGTCGCCGTACCTCAGCCCGATTTTTTTGCCTTCAACACTCCATTGCTTTTTTTTGTATTTCAGTTTGGAATTTCCAAGGATTATTACCATTTCATTCGGGAAGCTGTCGCCGGCTGCTTCCTTGTAGATGCTCTTATTCGGTTTAGCCATTTTAATCAGCCTTGTATTCTTTTTTCACAGAGGCTGTAGTCAGCCTATTGTAATAACCGCTGATGTTGCCTATGTAAGCGCTCAGGTAATCCATTGCCGTCTTCGCGAGCTGCAGCCTTATATCAATGCCGCACCAGCCTCCATTTTTCCTCATTATTTCAAGCAGCTTCTCATAGTCAACAGGGCTAACAACAACAGCAACTCTAAGAAAGTTTTTGGCAGCTGCCTCTATAAGACTCACGCCGCCAATGTCAATGTTCGTTCTTGCCTTCTCCATGTTTCCCACCTCTGCCGCACCTGCAAAAGGGTATAAATTCACAACAACAAGGTCAAACGCAACAGCATTGTTTTCTTCAAGGTATTTTCGTTGCTGTTCGTCATCCAAATCAGCCAAAATCCCCGCATGTATTTTCGGGTGAAGTGTTTTTACAAGCCCGGCAGGCATTTCCTTTGTGCTTGTGTATTCTGAGATTTCCAGCAAGTTAGCAGCTGCTATGGCTTTTTTCAATTCGTTGAATGTGCCGCTGCTGCAGTAAATCCTGACATTGGGGTTTATTTTCGCCAGCTCAGCAGCGAAATACTTCAGCCCCGTCTTGTCGTGGCAGCTTATTAGTACGTTGTTTATCCTTACAGCATCTTTTGCAGTTGTCATTGCAGATACGCCTTCGTCCTTTTCAGGACGTCCTTCACAACAGTCATTTCCCTTTGGGGTCCTACGGATATCATGGAAACTGGAGTTCCTGTTGAAGCAACAAGTTCCTTTACATATTCTTTCATTCCCTGCGGCAGGGCGTCATACCCTTTGGCAACAGCGTTTTTCATCTCTTCTCCTGTCATCTGCTGCCAGAAATACTCCTTCTTGCCGTAAACAGGCTTCCACCCTTCAAGCTTGAACGGGAACCTTGTCGTTTTCTTGCCATCTTTCTCGTAGGCAACTGCGGCCCTGAATGGCTTTCCGGAGAGAACGTCAATCTTGGTTATTACCCATTCGTCAACGCCGTTAATCATTCCAGAATACCTTAGCGCGACAAAGTCAGGAAAGCCGGTCCTTCTCGGCCTTCCGGTTGTTGCCCCGAATTCCCTTCCGTCCTGCCTTATCCATTTTCCGAGCAGCTTAAGGTCCCCGTCAACAGCTTTCTTTTTCTCTGCAGCAGTCAGAATTTCCCCTTTTCTCTCTCTTTTGGCATCCTCGTAGTTCCCAAGCTCGGTTGGGAAGTGGCCCTCGCCAACTCTTGTAGGATACGCCTTTGCAATCGCAATTATTTTGAACTTTCTCAAATCAATGCCTAAATTAGCTGCGGCCCCTCCTGCTGTGCAGTTAGATGAGGTCACGTAAGGCCTTGTGCCATGGACAACATCCAGCAGCGTTGCCTGTGCGCCTTCCAGAAGCATTGTTTTTCCGGCTGCAAGCGCTTCATTCAGCTCGTAAGCGCAGCTTCCTACATACTGCTTTAGCTTTTCAGAGTACTTGGCATATTCAGCGTAAATCTCATCGGCGTATCTGTTTAAGTCGGCAGCCCTTTCTACAACTTTATTTGCAACAAGCTCGTTCGCTTTTGCAGCAATAACAGCTTTTATCTTTTCTTTGAAGTTCCCGCCAACTAAGTTATAAATGGTTATGTCCTCTGTTCTGGATGCCTTGTCCTCTGCTACGGGCCCTATGCCCCTTTTCGTTGTGCCGAGTTTCCCGCTTGCTTCCCCGCCAGCATCCAGCGCAATGTGATAAGGCATTATCAGATGGGCTCTTTCGTCAATCAGTATCTTTCCAGTTGCTTTGAAGCCGGCTTTGATAACAGAATCGTAGTCTGAAAAAAACGTTTTTGGGTTGAAGAAAACATCAGGGCCTATCGCAACGTTCTTGCCCTGGATTACCCCGGCTGGCAGCACATGCAGTATTACCTCTTTCCCATTGGCAACAATAGTATGGCCTGCGTTGTCCCCACCATTGAACCTCACAACCCAGTCAGAGCCAGCAGCCAGCAGGTCAACTATCTTGCCTTTGCCCTCATCCCCCCAGTAAGCCCCAACAACAACGGCGTTCATCTGACAGCTTCCCTCAGGCCGTAAACTCTTTGCTTACAAACTCCTTGTAATTCTTCTAACCTTGCCAAGAACTCATTTAACTGCTGCTGTGCCTCTTCATACGTGTTTCCATGAGGGAAAACAATGAGTTTTCGTGTAGTTTTTACCGTTCCTTCCTTATCCTGCCTTTCCATCATAGGGTGGTGATAGCTATGGCAGTTAAGAAATTCTACTGTAAGATTAGATGAGCTTAACCCATCCGCCAGGCTTTTTGCTTGAGGTATTGACATGGCTGGAAGTTCAACGATAGAATGCAGGTCTGTGCTCATTGTCATTGCCCCCTCTCGTGTGCAAACAGGCAAACGTTTAAATAGGTTTTGGGCATGCTTATGTAACATGCCTGCCCAGCCTAAACTTAGTGCCCTTGAGGAGACGAAGCTCAAGCTTCTGGCTGTTGACTGCCTCAAGGCAATGAAGGAGCACAAAACATTTAGAGCCTTGTCCAGAGAGTTCTCGCTTCCTGTGGGGGTGCTTAGCCGCTATATTAACGGCAACGTCCTGCCAAAAGCAGCCAGGGCTGAGAAGATAGTGTCATATTTCACAAGGAGCCACCTGTCAAAGCTGCTTGACTCTGCCAAGAATAGGAGCTCAAAGTTTATTGTTACCGCAGACCTGCTGTCGCAGCCTTTCCTCATGAATGTTATAGCATTTAACGCTTTGAAATCCTTTTCGGCAGTTGCTGCCTCCAATAAGATTGATGCTGTGCTCACTGCAGCAGTTGATGGCATACCATTGGCTTCTGCACTTGCTAATTTACTGAGCGCTAAATGCATTTATGCCAAAAGGACACAGGAAATCGCGTTTTCCGACCATTACGTTTCTAAGGGCACAGCGGCAAAGCCAATAGCTTCTCCTTTTTACCTTCCCAAATCGCTGTTGAAAAGAAACGATAACGTCCTTATTGTGGATGATGTCATCCGTGCCGGAACTACCTTTGACGCGCTGACTAGTATCTGCAGCCAGGCCAAGGCCAACGTCATAGGCATCTTTGCACTTTTCATTACAGCCTCAGCATATAGGGAGCTTAAGAAATCCAACAAGGTCCACTACCTTTCCCTTATCTAGAAGGATAATTTTTACTTACAGCTGCCTCAATTTAATCAGTTCTGCATTATTTGTTGCAGTGTCATATACCGCTATACCCATTCCTTTTATCTTGTCGCTCGTTTCATCAACTAGGGTTCCCGGGTTCAGCCACAAAGTTTTCCCTTCATTTTTGACGTGGGCTATGTGAGTATGGCCGGAAAAGACAGCATCATATTTTCCCGACTTCAGAGCATTTTCTAGCAGCTGAGGAATGTGTCCGTGAGTGACAAATATCTTTCTTCCATCAACAGCTATTTCCATTTTTTCATCACAATATTCAATAAAGCCCCCATTCCTTTCCCTATGCATGTTTTTGTCGCCGTCGTTGTTGCCAAAAACCCCTTTAGTAGGGCATTTCAATGCAGAAAACCTTGCTGCAGAGAACGGTGAAACCCAGTCGCCGCAATGCACTACAAGCCCAACTTTTTCCTTGTTGAAAACACCTATGGCTTCAAGAATCCGCAGCCGTTGGTCGTGGGTATCAGAAATAACTCCGATTTTCATCTCAATTTTCCTATTTCCGCGTTTAGCTCCTTCACTGCTTTTCCTGCAGCCGCAACGTAATCACCGCCACCGTATCTTTCGTAAGCATAGCTTATTCCGCTGCTGCTGTTTATCCTGTGAAGCCTAATGTCACTGTTAATTTTTTTAAGCGTTGCAGCTACGTCCTTAGCACTTCCTCCCTGGGCACCAACGCCAGGTATCAGCATTGGAACTTTTTTCCTTGCTGCCACGAAAAATTTCGCTATCTTTTCCAGCTCGGCAGTGTTTGTTGCCCCGACAACTGCTCCCACTCCTGGCTTGTGCCATTTAATCACGTTTGCAGCGGTTTCCATGAACAGCTTCCTTCCAGTTTCGGTGCGCAGCTGCTGCAAATCATTAGCGCCGGGATTTGAAGTCCTCACCAGCACATAGACTCCTTTTCCCCCGCCGCAATAATTTATGAAAGGCGCGACGCTGTCAGACCCCATGTAGGGGCTTACGGTAACAGCGTCTGCCCTCCATACCTCAAACACCTCTTTTGAGTATGCCTCGCTGCTCTTTCCAATATCGCCTCTCTTGGCGTCAAGTATTACTGGTAGTTTCTTTTTTTTGGCAGCAGCAATAACTGCTTCCATAGCCTTCAGCCCAGGAAATCCGTACTGTGCAAAAAAAGCGTAGTTTGGTTTTACTGCCGCAATTCCGTCAGCAACGGCAGTCAGTATCTCCATATAGAACTTTACTATCCTTATCCCGATGTCGCTGCCTTTGACAGGAATCTTTTCAATTATGGGGTCCATCCCGAAGCAAACTATGCTGTTATTCCTGCTGGCCGTGTTCTCAAGGAGTTCGGGGAAGTTCATTTGCAGTTCACGCACGTGTGGTGGTTTGCTCTCTTTACCAGTCTCTCGCCGCTTTTCTCCTTCTTTATGACCTCCGCTATTACCTTTCTTACCAGCTCGTGCGGGTCTTTTTCATAAATGACTGTTGCCCCTGTTTTTTTGCTTGCGATTTTTATTATGTCGTCTATAAAATCAGCTATTCCGCCTGAGCCTTGCATTACGCCAACAACCATCCCTTCGTCGTAAGCGATTGTGAACTCGTTAAGCGTTCCCACGTGGCCACCTACTATTATGATGGCATCGCAGTTTGTCACGTTGACAACGTTTCTTCCCTTGAAGCCAAACCCGGTGTAAACAATGAGGTCGTATGTGTCCGTAGGGAACTTGTATTTGGTGACGTGCTCCCTGAGGTTTCCTGCCGGAGATACTCCAATGACAAAGCCGTCAGCTTCCTTGGCTCCTTTGCTGGATTCGTAGGGTATGCCATGGCATGCGCCGTTAACCAATATGCAGTTGTGCCTTGCTATTTCCTTTCCGACTTCGTAGGCGAGCCGCAATGCCTTCTTTGTTACGTTATATTCCCCTCTTTCAAGCCCCGAGCCCATCACGCCTATCCTTAGTTTCATCTTCACACCTTTTTCGTAAGCTAGCGGTAGCCTCCAATAAATACTTTACTGTCAGCTACTGCTCAAACCCCATCTTCCTGCCCCACTCGGCAGGATTTTTGCTCCACTCTTTCAGCATTGCCACTTCTTCTTTTTTAATGTAGCCTTTCTTTGCAGCCACTTTGACAAGGGTGCTGAAGTTGCTTAGCGTTAGCAGCTGGCAGCTGGCATCGGCAAACCCTTTCTTCGCTATCTCCATTTCGTAAGTGAATATTGCGAGGCATTTCTCAACAACCGCCCCTTCCTTTCTGGCAGATGCAACTGACGCCAAAGAAGTTCCCCCAGTGCTGACCAGATCCTCAATAACCAGAACTTTTTGCCCCGGCTCAAGCCCGCCCTCAATCAGGTTCTCCCTTCCATGGTCCTTCTGCCCTGTTCTTATGTAAATCATTGGCTTCTTCAGCTTCTCAGCAACAAGAGCGGCCCAAGGTATGCTGGCCGTTGCTATCCCGGCAATAACATCTGCCTCAATCATCTCTTTTTTGATTTTTTTGACGTAGAAATCGCGAATCATCTTTCTTTCTGCAGGCTTTGACAGAAGCAGCCTGTTGTCACAATAAATAGGGCTCAAAATGCCAGACGCAAACTTGAAAGGCTGCTGTGGCCTGAGGATTATTGCGCCTGCCTTCAGCAGCAGCTCTGCGACTTTTGTTTCAGTTCCCATTAAACATTACCTCTTTGCCCCTGATTTTTTCTTCAGCTATTTCACCATCGCTGCAAATAACATTGCCATTGACAATCGTTGCAGCCACTATTCCTTTGACTTTCCACCCGTCAAAGGGCGTCCAGCCGCACTTGCTTAGCATATCGTCGTTTTTTATTGTTTTCTCTTTGTGCATGTCAACCAGCGTAATGTCAGCGTCCATCCCAACAGCCAATTTCCCCTTTCCTTTTATCCCGAACACAGCAGCAGGATTCTCCGAAGTCAGCCTTATCAGCTGCTGCAGCGACACTCTTCCTTTGTTCACAGCATCAAGCATTAGCGGTAGCATTGTCTGAAGTCCAGGCACCCCGGAGGGGGCATTCCAGTAGCCCTGTTCCTTCTCCTCCCGTAAATGTGGCGCGTGGTCTGTGGCAATCATGTCAACAACCCCTTCATTTATTGCCTTCCACAATGCGGCAACGTCTTCTTTAAGCCTCAGCGGAGGGTTTACCTTAACATAATTTCCTAATTTAGTAGCTGTTTCTGAATCGGCAGTCAAAAACAGATGGTGCGGAGCGACTTCACAGCTAAGCAGCTTATAGTCCTTCTTCGCAGCAGCAACAATGGCCGTCTCCTCTTTTGTGCTCATGTGGCAGATATGCAGCCTTGTGCCATGTTTTCTGCCAATCGCTATTGCCCTCTCAACCTCTTTTGCAGCTGCAGAGTTTTCCCTTATCTTAAGGTGCAGCTTTGCTCCATCGCTGTCGCCGCGATATTTCTCTTCATTTGCCTTTATCATTGCCTCGTTTTCGGCGTGCGCCATTAGCCTCTTGCCACTGCCGAAAATATCGTTTAGCGCTTTCTCATCAGTAACCAGTAGATTTCCTGTTGAAGAGCCCATGTAAACCTTCACGGCAGCAATGTTTAGCACTTTTTTAATCTCTTCCAAATTGTCCGCTGTTGCCCCGAAGTGGAATCCGTAATTAACAATGCACTTCGCAGCAGCAAGTTTCCTTTTCTCCTCCAGCAGCGCAACAGTTGTCGTTGCCGGCTTCGTGTTGGGCATGTCAAATATTGTTGTTACCCCTCCGGCAACAGCCGCCTTGCTCGCCGTCAGGAAGTCCTCCTTCTGGGTCATTCCCGGCTCGCGGCAGTGCACATGAACATCAATCGCTCCAGGCAGAGCATGTTTTCCGGTGGCATCAATAACTTCATCTGCAGCAGATTTCAGTTCAGAAGCAACACCTATTTTCGTAATTTTTCCGTTGCCTCCAACGAGAATGCTTCTCTCTAGGAACTCGCCATTAACCAGCACTTTGCAGTTTTTTATGAGGAGCATTAAAATAGACTGGAGCCTCTGGAGTATTTATAAGTGTTTTTGTTGCCTGAAAGCCTTCCGGAACTGTCCGGTGGTTCTTGCGGTTCCACCCGAAAACTTTTCAAAACGTTAGTGGATTTCTTGGTAAAGCTTCTTTGCTTGCCAAAGAAGGTTTCACTGGACACTGGACACCTGCCCGGCTATGGTATATAAGCAACTTGTTACAAAGACATCTGCCGGAAAGCAGAAAGGCTTATATATGACTTAATACGTCATATATGTCATGGCAGGTCATTTGAATGAAACTTATTTTCGAAAGCGACAAGCGATTGTCGGAGGATTCTCGCTTGATAAAGCGACTTTATCGTGCAGAGTCAGGCGAATACCAATCAGGAAGTTTCATTTTTGCTCTGCAATACCTTTGGTTTCATGAAGACAAATGGCTTGAATTGGCACGGATTGATAACTATGAACATGAGAAAGGAAGAACTGGAGTGCACATACATAAGTTCGGCATGCGTTTTGTCGAATTCAGGGAAATGGACTTTACAGAGGCTGAGCAACTCGTAATAGCTATTGGAGAAAAAATAAAGCAAAAAATCAGGCTTGGTGATCACGATGGTAAAAATTGAAATTGTGTCTGATATGAAGAAAAAGATGGAAGAAGAGAACAGATTCATTAAGGCAGTAATTTCGGGCAAGATAAAGCCCAAGCGTGCTGTCCGTACAGTCATTTTCACTCCAGAGACATTTGCTAGCACGTTCACTCCTGAGAGGGTGAGGCTTATCTTTGCTCTGAAGGACTGGGACGGTAACATATACAGGCTTGCTAAAAAGCTCGGCAGGCCTTATGAAGCCGTTCATAGGGATATTTCATACTTAGAAAGTTTCGGTTTCATCAAAGTGAAGTCCATAGGCAGGAAGAGATATCCACGCCTCGCAGGCCCGATAAGGATTCCGGCGTTTGCGTGAATTATCACTCACCAACCACTTTACAGTTTTTTATCGTCAGCATTTCGACACCGTTTACCTTACATCCCTGTACAGTTCTTCCCGCATTCTATCAAATGAAGCAACAGTTGTAAATCTCCTCCTTGAATATTTAAATTGAACAAAATGTTTACCTCTGTGCTAAAAACAATAACAAGCAACCACAAAATTATAAAACTGAGATAAATTAGGGCGATCTGTTTTTGATAACTTTCTTTAATTCCAATAATGACTGCTATCGACGCGGAGGCAAAAAATATTGCGGCTATAATTAAAACTCGACTGAAAATGATGTCAGAATTAATGCCTGCCAAATTAATTTCTTTTTTGGCAGAACTATCTAATGATAAATATTTTTCCTTTGAAATATTGTTGCAAAAAGTTGCTTTGCCTAAGGCAGTCGGGCCTTTAAATGCTTTAACATAAAAATCTGGAATGGCTGTTAAGTAGTTAGCACTGTATGTGCCGCAAACCTCATATTTTTTATAAAACTTCAAATGGGCTTTTTCGTGCAAATCTGTGTTAATCAATGTGATGTAAGGCAATAGCACTAACAGCCCTATTAGAAAAGCAAAGAACGCGTGTTTTCCTAGTTTCAATATATTTCTCATATCCTTTAGCCTGATGGTAAGTTAGTGTGCCCCTATCTTCTCCTTCCTGCTCGACTTTACCCGGTGGTATTCGCCAAGTTCCGTAATCTTGGCAGCAGTTTCAAACGAAAGGACCGGTCCTTCCACGCACAGCCTTATCCCGATTGGGTCTACGCAGCAGTGGCCGCACAGGCCCATGCCTCCGCACTTGAACCAGCGCTCCCCGCTTATCTCGCCCTTGACCTTGGCTGCCAGGCACATGTCTGCAACAGCTTTCATCATCTTGTCCGGCCCGCACACAAACACCTTGTCGATTTTTTCTTTCCGTCAGTTGTAACAATTAAATTGTCGCTGCCAATGAGCTTCTTTATCCTTTCAACGTAAACCAGCTTGTTCTTTGTTCTCGCGCCAAGTACGAATTTTACCTTTATTCTCTGCTGCAGTGCCTCTTCCGTAAGCATGGTGAGCGAGGCAGAGCCGTAGCCTCCTCCGACCATTACCGCTTTCTTGCCTTCAAGCTGGAATGTGGTGCCGTAAGGCCCTCTTATTCCAATCTTTTCTCCGGGCTTCATTGAGCATAGTTTGTTGGAAAAAGGTCCGACAGCAGCAACGGTTATTCCTACCTCGCTGCCATTGCTGTAGCTTATCGCAAACGGCTTTTCATCCACCCTTGGCAGCCATACCATTACGAACTGACCGGGCTTTGCTTTTATGTCGCTTTTGAGGAATATCGTCTTTATGCCTTCGGCTTCATTCACCGACTTGGCAATCTGCACTATCTGCGGCCTTTCAAGCGGTCTTTCCATTTTGCTTGTTCACTTATGGGCTATTCCTATCATGTCACTAATTCTGCCATAGCTGTTTTCTTCCATAAACTGTTTTATTTCATCTGAAACCTTTCTGAAAACGTCAATTCCCCTGTAATAGATTGCAGTTCCAATCTCAACCGCAACTGCCCCTGCCATTATCATCTCAACAGCGTCCTCTCCGGTAGTTACCCCACCCATGCCAATGATTGGTATCTTAACGGCTTCATAAATGTCATATATGCAGTTGACAGCTATTGGCTTTATTGCATGCCCGCTTACACCGCCTTGCTTGTTGTGCAGCACCGGCTTTGCTGTTTTCACGTCAATTACCATTCCTGGCATTGTGTTTATTGCCGATATTGCGTCAGCCCCTGCTTCTTCTACTGCTTTTGCTATCTTTTTGATGCTCGGCACGTTTGGTGCCAGCTTGGCTATTATCGGTACTTTTGTTTTGCTTTTCACTATTCTTATCACATCGGCAGCTTCCTTTGCGTTGAGGGCAAAAGCCTCCCCAAAGTCGCTTCCTGTGTTTGGGCATGATAAATTGACTTCAATCAGCTGCGGCTTCAGCGTTGCCATCTTTTCAGCCACCATGCCGAATTCCTCTTTTGTGCCACCAAATATGCTCGGTATTACAGGCACTCCGGCATTCTTCATTGCGAACTCTATCTCTCCAAGGCTGTTGTCGATGCCTGCGTTTGGTAATCCGACGGCATTGAGAAATCCTCCTTTGAACTCAACCAATATTGGATTGTTGTGGCCTTCCCTTTCTCTTGGCCCTATCGATTTGGGTATTATTGCCCCTGCGCCGTTCTTGGCAGCGTAGCAGCACGCTGCCCCGGAGATGCCTACTATGCCCGAAGCAAGTATTGTTGGATTGGTCAGCTTTACGTTCAGTATCTTCGTGCTTATGTCAACTGTTGCCATGTTATTTACCCATATTTTGCTGTTTTATAATTCTTTGGCTACGCGTATTCGTCCCACGCCTTAACTTCCAGCTCTTCCGGCTTCACTGCCGCAATCGCTTCAGCAAGCAGCCTTGCCAGCTGCAGGTTTGTTATTAGCGGTATTCCATAGTCTGCCGCCTTTCTCCTTATAACGTATTCGTCATCAAGCTCCTTCTTTGTGAACGATGTTGGTATGTTTATCACAAGATGCAGCTTTTCTCCGTTTTTGCCATCAAGGTAGTCCAGTATGTTAGGGCTTTTCTCTTCACTTACCTTGTGGAGCATCGTAGCCGGTATTTTGTTTTTCTCAAGGAAGAGCTCGGTGTGCTCGGTTGCAAAGAGTGCAAACCCAAGCCAGCTCAGCTTTTTGGCATAGGGCAGGAACTTGACCTTTGCCTCATCTCCGCCAATGCTTATGAGTATGTTCTTCTCAGGCAGCTTGAAGCCTGCGGCCATTATCGCCTTGAGGAATGCATCATAAGTGTTGGTTCCCAGGCATGCCACTTCGCCTGTTGATGCCATTTCCACGCTTGTCAGAGGGTCTGCGCCTTTCAGCCTGGTGAATGAGAACTGCGGTGATTTGACACCGACATAGCTTATCCCTTCTGCGGCATCAACTTTTTCACTGGCGGCGCTTTCCAGTCCTAACACAGCTTTCGTTGCTATTTCGGCAAAGTTCTTTTTCGAAACCTTTGACACGAACGGGAAACTCCTTGAAGCCCTTAGGTTGCACTCTATCACCTTAACATCGTTTTCCTTAGCGAGGAATTGTATGTTGAATGGCCCGGTTATCTTCAGCGCGTCAGCAATCTTTGCAGCTATTTCCGATATCTTCCTAGTTGTCTCCACATAAAGCTTCTTTGGCGGGAATACCATGGTGGCATCCCCGGAGTGGACTCCGGCATTTTCTATATGCTCGGTTATAGCCTCCAGCACAATCTTCCCGTTAGCAGCCACAGCATCTATCTCTATCTCTTTGGAATTTGTTATGAACTTGCTTATTACAACAGGATATTCCTCGCTGACACTGGATGCCTTATCGAGGTATTGCTCTAAATCCTCATCACTAAAGGATATGCTCATTGCTGCGCCGCTCAACACATAGGAAGGCCTCACAAGCACAGGGTAACCGGCAGCCGCGGCAAACTTCTCTGCATCTTCAACACTGGTAAGCTCTTCCCACCGCGGCTGGTCTATTCCAAGCTTGTCAAGCAGCTGTGAGAATTTCTGCCTGTCTTCGGCCTTGTCTATGCTTTCAGGGGTAGTGCCGAGTATTTTTACGCCAAGCTCTGCAAGTTTTAGGGCAATGTTGTTGGGTATTTGCCCGCCCATTGATATTATGACGCCGTCAGCCTTCTCCTTTTCGTAAATATCCGTAACAGTTTCGGAGCTTATTTCGTCAAAGTACAGCTTGTCGCATACATCGTAGTCAGTGCTTACAGTTTCCGGGTTGTAATTGACCATCACTGCCTCATAACCAAGCTGCCTTAAGGTAAAGACTGCGTTAACGCAGCACCAGTCAAACTCAACAGAGCTTCCTATCCTGTACACGCCGCTGCCAAGAACGATAATCTTTTTGCGGCTGCTGCGGAAGGTAATGTCATCCTCGTTTCCATTATACGTTAAATACAAATAATTCGTTTTTGCAGGGTACTCTGCAGCCAGGGTATCTATCTGCTTCACTACAGGCACGATGCCGTGATTCTTCCGCAATGCCCTGACATCATTTGCCTTGCTTCCAATAATCTTCGCTATCTGCCTGTCGCTAAAGCCGTTTTGCTTTGCGGTTTTCAGCAGCTGTGGTGTTAAGTTCTTGGTGGCAGTTAGTTGCTCTCCTACGCTTATGACGTTATTCAGCTTGTGCAGGAACCATTCATCAATGCCCGTCATTTTGTGAATTTGTTCAACGCCGTAGCCTTCTTTCATCGCTTCAACAATCACAAACAGCCTTTCGTCTGTTGGATTCGCAAGTTCTTCTTTTATGTCATAGCCTTGCAGCTTTGCCTGTGCTTTGTTCCCAACCAGCCCGTATGCGCCAATGTCGAGCATCCTGACAGCTTTCTGTATCGCCTCCTCAAAAGTCCTGCCTATGGCCATTACCTCCCCGACAGACTTCATTGAGCTTCCAATCCTTCTGCTGACGTTCCTGAACTTTTTCAGGTCCCAGCGAGGAATTTTGACAACGATGTAGTCAAGGGCTGGCTCAAAACATGCAATGGTTATTTGGGTTATCGAATTCTTAATCTCTGTAAGCGAATATCCTAATGCCAGCTTCGCTGCCACAAATGCCAGAGGATAGCCTGTCGCCTTTGAAGCCAGCGCCGAGCTCCTTGACAGCCTTGCATTAACCTCAATGATTCTGTATTCGTCAGAATTCTGGTCTAATGCGAATTGTATGTTGCATTCGCCCACAATGCCCAAGTGCCGTATCAGCTTTATGGAAATCTCCCTAAGCTTATGGTATTCGTGATTTGTCAGCGTTTGTGAAGGCGCAACAACTATGCTTTCACCAGTGTGTATTCCCATAGGGTCGAGGTTTTCCATGTTGCAGACAGTGATGCAGTTGTCATAGGCATCCCTTACAACCTCATACTCTATTTCTTTCCAGTGCTCAAGGTATTCTTCAACAAGTATCTGCGGTGCATTTGCCAATGCCTGTTTTGCAGCGTCTTCCAGCTCCTCTTCATTTTTGCATATTGCGCTTCCCAAGCCGCCAAGAGCATAGGCAGACCTGATTATTATTGGGTAAACTATCTTCTCAGCAGCAACTAAAGCATCATTCACATTTGTCACTGCCTTGCTTCTCGGAGTTTTGAGGTTTATTTCGTTCAGCTTTTTTACAAACAGCTCTCTGTCCTCTGTTGCCTTTATCGTTTCAATGGGCGTTCCAAGAACTTTAACATTATATTTAGCAAGTACGCCACTGTCATGCAAAACTACGCCGCAGTTAAGCGCTGTCTGGCCTCCGAAGCCGAGAAGTATGCCGTCTGGGTGTTCTTTTGCTATTATTTTTTCAACGAAATACGGAGTAATCGGGAGAAAGTAAATCTTGTCAGCCATCTTCTCGTCTGATTGAATAGTTGCGATATTAGGATTAACTAATACAGTTTTAATCCCTTCTTCCCTCAAACTTTTGAGAGCCTGTGACCCTGAAAAATCAAATTCCCCGGCCTCGCCAATTTTTATGCTGCCACTACCCAAAACTAATATCTTTGTTGGCTTATCCATTTCTCTCCATCACCCTCAACAGCAAATCCGGCCTGTTGCTTCCAATGGCGTCAACTCCAAGCTTTGCAAGCCTTCGGATGTCTCTTTCTGTATCGCAATTCCAGACTGTTATTCCAAGTCCGGCTTTCCTCAAATCCCTCACCATTTTCTCATCGACGAAGTTCTGGTTCGCAGATAGGTAATCTGCTTTTGCGGCTTTAACAACGTCAGCAGCATTGACAGGGTTTCCCACAATAAGCGCGCCTGTTTTTATCTGGAGCTTTCTTGTCTTTGCAATTCCCTTGACTTTCTTAATAAAATCGTGGTAGAATGATATCACCACCACATCAGCTGCTATTCTGTTTCTTTCTATTGCCGCAACCGTATCCTCCTCAAGCCCTTTTGATTTCAGCTCGATACACATTTTCATTTTTCCTTTACAAACATCTATTACTTCCTGTAGGGTTGGTATCTTCTCACCTTTTCCCGCATCCAGTTTTTTCAGCTGCAGCAATGTAAGGTCAGCTACGAATCCCTCTCCATTTGTTGTCCTGTCAACAGTTTCGTCATGAATTACAACCAGCTCCCCGCTTTTGCAGCGGTGCACGTCAAACTCAACGTAATTCACTCCTATTTCTATCGCTTTCCTGAAGCCGCGAAGAGTGTTTTCAGGCTCAAGCGCTGCTGCCCCGCGATGGCCTATTGTTTGTATCATTTCATCATCCCCAAAAACTCGTCAAACAGGAAAGCAGTATCTAATGGTCCAGGCGTTGCTTCAGGGTGTGCTTGAAAGCTCATGAAAGGCTTGTTCTTGTGCCTCAGCCCCTCGTTCGTCCCGTCGTTCGCATTTACGAACAGCTCCTCCCATCCAGACGGCATAGTTTTCATATTGACGGCATACCCGTGGTTTTGCGTTGTGATATAGCACCTCTTTGTCTCATTGTTGATGCATGGCTGGTTCTGGCTGCGGTGGCCATACTTTAGCTTGTAAGTATCGCCGCCGGCTGCTAATGCGAGTATTTGGTTCCCTAAGCAGATGCCAAAAATCGGGTGCTCTTCTTTCATAGCAGCTGCAACATTATTTATTGTTGCGGTGCACATCTTCGGGTCCCCCGGGCCGTTGCTTATGACAATTCCGTCAAAGTCAAGTTCCTTATCGGCCAGAAAGTCGTAGTCCCACGGCACCCTTATCACGCAGCATCTTCGGTTGATTAGGCTTCTTATGATGTTCAGCTTGACGCCGCAGTCTATGAGCACTATCCTTTTTTTGCCGCTGTGATTGTAAGTGACTTTATTGTTAGTGCAGGTCTCTGCTGCCAGATTTCTTAGGTTCGGGTCTTCAAATTCCACATCGTTGTTGCCAATAACTATTTTTCCCAGCATTACCCCCTTTTCCCTCAGCTTCTTTGTCAGTTGCCTCGTGTCTATGCCAAATATCGCAGGCTTGCCTTCCTCCTTAAGCCAGTCAGCAAGGCTTTTGGCTGCAGTATAATGACTATAGTTAAACGAGTAATTAGAAACAATGAGTCCTTCTGCTCGTATCTTTTCAGATTCGAAGCTCAATGGCAGCCCATGCTCATCTTTGTCGTTGCCAGGAACTCCGTAGTTGCCAATAAGCGGATAAGTCAAAACCAGAATCTGCCCTTTGTAGCTCGGGTCAGTCAGGCTTTCTGGATAGCCAACCATTCCGGTATTAAACACAACCTCGCCAGGAACGCTCACATCAGCCCCAAATGACTTTCCCTGGAAAACTGTGCCGTCTTGAAGAACTAGTTTCGCGTCTTTTAATGCCGCCCCAATATTCTCGGTCATTAAAAAAATGTCGGAGCCGGAAGGTGTTTATAAAGTTTGTTGTTACTGCAGTATTGCTGGAATAAGACCAATCAGTATGACTAGAAAATTCGTAATGAAATCTTTCTTCGGAGTCATATAATCCTTTGTTTGCTAGGGATTAATAAGGCAGATATAACCACTGGAGTGGTAACCACAATCTGTTGCTGCACGTAATGGGGCCGCGGCAAATCATTTCTGCCCGTGAATAATCACGTGCACTGGCGTCAGATCAAAAGAGCCCACGTTTTTGAAATTGTGCCTGCCAAGAAGCTCTGTAAATGCCCGCGTTGGAAGAAGTTGGTCTCCAATAAGAGCTTCAAAGAACTGGATACCTCCCATAATTCTCCCAGGAGTGCTCCGCAAGCCTTCAGGCGTTTCCGGGAACGGGAAGTCAGATACGACAAAAAATCCGCCAGGCTTCAATGCATTGAATACGTTAGCGGCTACCTTTTCAATATCGCGGCATTCGTGCATAGAGATATTGATCGTAATCAAATCAAACTTATTTTCCGAATTAAAATCCTCTAACGTGCTGCGAATCAGACTTACCTTGCTATCAAGGCCTGCCCCTTTAAGGTGTTCCGCTGCAAGCTTCAGGGAAAACTCGTCGCCGTCAAGCCCGCTCAATGTTGTATTTGGATAGTTTTTCATGAACTTTGCAAGAGCATTGCCCGTACCGCACGCAAGTTCAAGGACATTCGCCCCGCCTTTAAGCCTCTCTGATAGTCCTGGAACCTTGTTAAGGCCGCCTGGAATCAATCTATTGTTAAAAGCCTTTCCTGTGTTGCCCACACCCTTGATGAATTCCTGACCGCATTTGTCCCACCAGGTACGCTCGCCCGATGCAAAATTTTTATGGAATTGCTCAAACACCTCAGGCTGGGATAGGACTATAAAAACTCCGCCGGTATAAAAAGGCGAATCCGCGTCCAGAAGAAGCATTTGCATTTGAGATGATAATCTATAGGCTCCATTCTGATCAACATCTAGCACCTCCGCTCCGTATGCAGAACGGCACCAGACCTCTACGTAAAACGGGTCTAGACTAGCAGCTGCTGCCAGTTGCTTGGTTGATATGCCGTTCGGGTGCTTGGCTAGCTTGTCGATGAGTCCGGTTCTGATGCCAATTTCTATTGTCCTGAATCCAGAATACCCCGCTATTAAAGCAAGAAGTTTGCCTGCCTGAGTTTTGATTTCCTGCTGCTGACTGTCATTAGGCTCCACGATTTAACCCCCTCTTGAGGGTAGTTATACGCTATTTTCTATTTAACTCTTTCTATTTTTTATTTCAATATTTTCGAAAAATTTTCGTAAATTGACAATTTTAGTGAAATCTTTCAAATAAGCTTCGGAATTCGTTCGATATTGCTGCAAAATCTTCGGAAAATAAGGCGAAAAGGTTATCAACGATTTTGTTCTCATTAAATGCAGAATGAAACTTTGTAAAATCCCCGCCGAAAAGTTTAAATTCTTCTTGTCCATAGCCATAGCTATGGTAACTACGATACAGCTTCAGGAAACCACCAAGCAGCTTTTGGAAAAGCTCAAGGTGAAAAGCAAGGCGGAGTCGTATGATGAGATAATTCGGGGCCTTCTGGAAAGCCGTATAAAGGTTAAGGATATGTTTGGCTTCACTAGGGAAAAGCCGCTGAGGTTCAGCAGGAAGGATGAGATGGATTTTGATAATTTAAAGAAGAACTCAAAGCTGTTTAGACTAAGGAATATCCTGTTTCCGCACTAACTAATCGCCTTTACTCTTAAGGCTGAGTGGCTCAAACATCAAAACGTAAGAGTCCTCTAGGCTTTTCGGGCAGTGCTCAACACCTTTCGGTATAACTGTTAACTCTCCAGCAGTCAACTCAACGTTTGGTCTATCCTTGAACTGAACAACAATCTTGCCCTTGTAGACAAATATGAGTTCGTCTTCATTACTGTGATTATGCCAGTGGTATTCTCCTCTGAACAATGCCAACCTAACAGCTTGGTCGTTTACACTAGCTACTTCAACAGGCTGCCAAGGCCTGCCATTTAACGCTTTAACTTTGTCACTAAGGTTGATTTTTACTGTCATTTTCTCATCACCTCAAAAGCTTCCTTGAATATGTTGCTTTCTACGTTACATTACCTTATCGGCACAAGCGCAAACACAGCCTTTTGCACCAGCCAGACTGCTATGACCAAGGCTACCGTCTTGTTTGCATGCAGTCCAATGCCAACAAGTATGATGTAGATGCTGCACAGCACGTCTACCTTGCTAGCAAAGTCGCTTCTTGCGAACAGCAGCCCCTTGAAGCCAAGGTATATGCCGTGGACCAGCACAACCATATTTGGAAACACGTTAAAGTTGGCATGCAGCAGAAGTACCGATGCAGTGAGCATGTCCAGTATGGGCAGCAGGAAAAGTATCATCAACGCCGGTGTTTTGGACGGTTATTTAAAGATTTGCGCAGATTCGCAAAACCTGCCTTTTGGTATGTTATGATTAAAGGAAAAAACGCCTATTTTCTTTTCTGTTCTGCCCAGTGGAGTAGTGGATGAAGGGCGCGCATTAACTGCTTCCCTGTTTTTGTCAATGAATACTCCACCCTTGGAGGTATTTCGTTATATGACTGCCTGTTGACTATGCCTTCTTTTTCTAGTTCCTTTAAACGATCTGCTAGGGTTTTGGCGGTTACGCGTTCAAGTTTTTCTCTAAGATCGTTAAACCTTAAACGATCAAAGTTGCCTATTGTGATTATGATTGACATCGTCCATTTCTTGCTGAG
>JACPIH010000029.1 GCA_016188155.1 Candidatus Woesearchaeota archaeon
GTGAAATTGCCGGATTTTAGCGGCGGGCTTGCGAGCTTAAATGGCCAACACAGGGGGTAAACGCGGATGGCTCTACCTGCTGAAAACAGCTCTATGTAGAGAAAAGCGCGTCGCCCCAGCCATTATATAGTGAAAAAACAGGCACTTGCTTATAAAGTTAACTGCCTCAGGCCGCCTCAGGTGTTTTTTCCAGCAGCTGCAAACATTTACAAAACGAAACATTTAAATAGTTGAGGATGTAAATGTTACTTATGGGAACTGTGACGATAAACATTAGCGACGAAACTGAGAAAAGGTTTAGAGAATTTGTTAAAGCCAAATCCGGCGAAGGGAAGGGGAAATTAGGCAAAGCTGTAGAAGAAGCCCTAAATAAGCTTGTTTCCGAGGATGAAGAGCAAAAACTTAGGCAAGAAGCTATCAAAATGATGGAAAAGGGCTTATACAAAGTAGGCAAAAACTACACTTTCAGAAGGGAAGAAGCTTATGAGAACAGAATCAGAAAAATCCTCGGCTCTGGCTGACAGCAACATCCTTATCTATGCTTTCGCTGAGGATTCACCAAAGCACGGCGCTGCTTTAAAGCTTATGCGGCAATGCCTTTCAGGCAACATCACGCTTACAATTTCACTGCAGAACATCGGTGAATTCTGCAATGTTGCACTGTGGAAGTACAAACTTGACTTGGCGCTTATCAGGCGGATTGTAAGACAACTTCTCTACTGCAGCAGCTTTGTGAAAATTTCTTATACGGCTGATGAATTTGAAAATGCCCTTGAACTCGCCGAGAAGCACAATATGGAATTCTGGGACGCAGTGCTGGCGGCCACGATGAAAGAAAACGCCATTGACACGATTTACACGGAAGACGCAAGCTTCGGCAAGGTTGAAGGGATAAAGGCTGTGAATCCGTTTTGAACCAAAGCCGCTTTCATTTGAGCAAAGGATAGACAAAGTTGTTTCATGTTGCGCCTTTTGTCCAAATTTTTTTCTCTTCAGGGGAAAGTGTAGCCAAAAACTGCTCGGAATACTTCCCTTTAAAAGTATCCTCATCACTTTTCCAGTAACGATATTGTATCTTTGAACTGTTCCCATACTTTCGAGCCAATTCTTTTTTTCTAGAGTCATCTCGGAAGTATAAACATAATACGTAATTGGTTCCTTTTTTGTGCTGTTTTTTGTTTAGTTTTGCAAGAAAAAATTCGCCATTTTCTAATTCTTCTACGGCAATCTTTTCAAGTTCTTCCTTTTGTTTAGAAAAGAACAGATATTTTCCGGTTATTTTAGGCTCAGATTTAGATATACGGGTGTACCAATGCCAATAGCTGTCATCAGTTTTAACGACATTTTTCGAGACCGCAGATTTTTTACTTTTGTGGAACCACTCGGTTGTAACCATATGTTTCAACATGCAAACTCCTTTTATAACACTTCCGTATATGCGTGTAGGATAATGACACTTCTCACCAGTCTAAGCTTGATTGTTAACATTTTCGGGCCATATTTCTTTTGCCCAGCAGCTATCAGAGTAAAATATCCCGCACCAGGACTTTCAATCCTTTAACGAAAGCTTTAAATATACGCGTATCTATTTGCTTCAAAACGATACAATGGGGAGCGGATGAACAAGTGACGGCAACGGTAACAACAAGGGTGGCTGAGGAAGTGCTGAGGCAGATTGACGAGTTTTCAGCAGACAAGAACATGGACAGGGCTACAATGCTGCGCAACCTGATTGAGCACGGCTTGGAAGAAGAGAGAAGGAGAAAAGTGCTTCTGTTATATAAGAATAGAAGAATCAGCATGCAAAAAGCTGCCTCAATGCTTAGAATTGATTTGCTGGAAATGATTGACCTAATGCAAAAAGAAGGGCTTTATCTTGATTTTCTCGCGAAACTGGGCAAACTGGAATTCTTGGAGGAGTACGAATTGCTTGTGCCTTCGCAGGTTGTTGATGAACTGCGCGTTTGGGAAAAAGGCGGCAAGGAGGCGTATGTCCGGCTTATGGAGTGGCTTGCGCAGGCTGATGTTGCCATAAAGGAAGCGGACATGCTGCCAAAACTCCCAAAAAAGCTTGATGTTGGTGAGAAAGCTGTAATCTCACTGGCGGTAAAGGAAGAGATTAAAACGGTTCTTATTGATGAAAGAAAAGCAAGAATTGCGGCGAAGGTGCAAAGGCTAAAGACAATTGGCACATTAGCCATCATCAATCAACAACTCAAGAAAAATAAAATAACAGTAAAGGAATGCAGACAAACAATGCTTGAACTTGTAAAGCTTGGATATCGAATAAAAGAGGAACTGCTTGCAGAACTCCTGCTGAAGCTGGAAGAGCCAGAGAGCAAAAAATAAGGTCCCCGCACCCGGACTTTCAGGCCCGTCGTTTTCCCCCAGGGCTTTTTTACGAGCCGCTGCGAGTAAAAAAGGGCTGTTTGAACCGGGAATCCCTCGGGCACGGCTGGCTGCCACTCATCCTGTCTCTCGTGGAGAAAGTTGTGGCAGCGATTTTCATCTACAGCCGAGTGCTCTGCCAGGTTGAGCTATGCGGGGATACTAAGAGGAAGCTGGACAGTGATTTATAAAGATTGTGACAACCAATCAGGAAACGGAGAGGTGTAAACGTCACCAATAGCATCCCATGGCTGACGCCTATCAGAGAAGCCAATACGCACTAAAAAGACAGGGATGGCATCATTAGAAGCGTAGTCCGGTGGACGGCTCACTTCGCATACGTATTGACCCTTGACGTGAACGCGGTCGAATACGCCATCTAAATCTACTGTTTTTCTAGCCGGTTTTGAACCGTCCTTTTTGAGGATATCAACTAGACTAGCAACAACACCTCTATCGACAAAGTAATTTTTAACAGGCCGAATGCTGGGCTGGTCCTCAATCCAGTTAATCGCTAAGTCCTTGGCGACCCTTTCTATGAATGGCATAGAAAAAAGGAATCAAAGATTATTCTTAAAGCTTTAGATTAACTACGGCTTTATCGTCACAGTATTAGAATGCGTAACGAACTTCACGTTCTTTTCCGTGTAGAAGCGCAGCGAACCTTTCGGAAGGACAAACGTGCCGAGTATGCTCAGCCTTGAGCGGATTTTGTAAGCGAGGATGCGCTCTTCATGCGCGTCAATGTTTTCAAGCTCCCACTTGACAACTGAGCCGCGGCCGTCATTGAAAATGGTGGCGGGCTTGAGCGTGCCCATGCTGTCATGCTCAACCTCTGCAATCATCGGAACCCTGTCCATAGCAGTAAGCTTGACATAAGGCTGCGAGGACCTGTTTTTCAGGCGCAGGATAACCTTAAGCTCAGAAACCCCTCCCTCCTTGTAGCTTATCGCGCTTGCCTCCTTGATAAGCTGCACAGGGCTCTGGAAGAACCTGTACAGCAGCACGAAAACAATGGCGATTATAATTAGGTAAAATATGGAACGGTAGCTCTCAACCACCCTGATTGTGGCAGTCTCCTGCGGGCCAAGGGAGAGCTCCCAGGCGCTAAAGCGCTTCCCCTCCTTGCTGATGGAAAAAGACGCGGGCTTGCCTTTCGTAAAGAGGAACTTAAGCAAGCTCGTCTCTGACTCAATCACTTTCGTGTTCCTGACGTTGCCATCGTTTACATAAGTTGTTTCGTTAACCCACTTGAAAAAAGACCCTTTCCTTTCAGACTTAACAGGCATTATCTCGGAATAGCTTATAACCTCAAACTTCTCAAAAATTGTGGGCTCCAAAGGCCTGTTGTCAACAAAAAGAACAACCTTCAAGGTGTCCTTAGCCGGCGGGGTTAATGGGTCAAGCTTGACATTGGTAGAGACAGACTTGCTCTCCAGGGGCCTAAGGCCGGTTAATATCTCCTGCCTTATCAAATCAGATGAAACGCTTGAAAGGGCAACCTTGAGCTGCGAGATGTTCTTGGGGTTGCGGTTAATCAGGTTAACCTTAATCTCAAACTCATTCCTGGGGTCAATCTGCGAAGGGATTTCAACAATCCTGCTAACAGCCGCAAGGTACTCCAGGAGCAGCTGGTAAGTGGAACGGATGTTTACAAAAGTAGTAATGGACTGTGACTTCCCGCCCTTCACCGACTCAATTCCAATGTTAACTGCGCGAAGCCCGGGTGGAAAGGCAGCAGTCGGCTTCAAAAGAAGCCTCACAGTCTCAGAGCCCAAGCCGGGGATGTCAACTCCGGAAAAGTAATGGTACAAGGGATCTGACTGGACACTCCACTCAATATCCGGAGCCGAAATCCTGAACTTTTCAGGGTAATTGCTCAGGCTAGTTATAGTCAAGTCAAAAGCAGCCTGCCCGTCAAGAAAAATGGAATCATTAACTGCTGTTATCGACACTGTGAAATCAGGAGCGCCATCATCCTGCGCCTGGGCAGAAGCAGCAAAAACAAGCAGCATGGAAAACGCCAGAAAAGCTGCGAACAAAACGAACTTTTTAGACGGCTTAGGCATTTCAAACACTACTCCAAAACAGCATGACCAAAACAGTTCCAAAACGGCTTTACTTATTTAAATAGTTTGTGATGAAACGAATAATAATATTGAGAATTGCGTTCAACGCGGCAATAGCGGCCAAAAAGAACGGGAAACAGCAAAAAAGAAGGAATGGGGCCGCCGTGATTCGAACACGGGCTGCACCCAATTCGGTACCTTTTTGGTTAAGCTTTTTGTTGAGCGTAGCGAAACAAAAAGGTTACCCCAAGGGTGTATCCTGCCAACTAGACTACGGCCCCGTATTGCAAAAGAACAACTGATTCGTTTAAAAGGATTATGGAAGTTTTTGGAAGTTTTGGAATTACGCCGGTACTGAAAGATTTACGAGAAAAAGCCAAACAAGCGAAGAATTCACGGAAGAACAGCAAACTTTACAGAGATGCCCGAAATTTTTACGGAAAACAGCACGAAAGGCTTATTAAGATGTAAATTCAGAAATGAGTCATGATTGAAAAATCGGATTTGGGTTTCATATTCGCCGGAATTACAGCTTTCGTAGCTGTATTCTCGACAGAAAACATAGCTGTCCAATCTATTGGCGCCATGTTCATTACATTGGTAGTGACATTATACATAAACAATAACCAAAATAGAAAAGTTAATAAACGAATAGACGAACTTGAAAAGAGGATGGAAAATGAACTTGCTAAACTTGCTAGAAGATAAGAAAGGGCAAAACCCGTATTTAATCGTGCTCATATTAATCGTAATATTCATAATTTACTTTCTTTTGAAGTCAAAAGGAATTGTGCCTTGAAAATATCAATCCACAACCTTGCTGATGTGCTGCTCTTTTGTAATCCGGATAACGTGCTGCACAAAGCTTTCTATCCGGTCCTCGTGGCTAACGAGTATAATCTGGGGAAGCCGCAGCTGCGCCAGGACATCCCTGAGCTTGTCAAGCTGCTCGGTGCTGAAGCCGTCAGTGGGCTCGTCAAGGATAAGAATGTCCTTTGTGCGTATTGTGGAAACAAGGTTGTTGATAACAGTGTTAAGGGCAAGCCTGTAGGCAAGCGCACAGCTTGTTTTCTCACCACCGGAAAGGTTCTCTACCGGAATTTCAAAGCCGTCAGCCTCAACAACAGGGGTGAATTCGTCATCTATCCTTGCTACCAATGACTCAGTGCCCATCAGCATGGCAAACCAGTCCCTAAAAAGAGCATCAAACTCGCGGTGAACCTTCATCATGACGTGCTTTTCGATAACGGCAACAAGGCCGACAAACATCTCATCAAGCCAGTAGTTCAGGTTATTCGTAACATCAAGCTCCTTCTTCGCCGCCTCCTTTTTCCTTATCTCATCCGACAGCAGCTTCAGCTGGCTTGAGACACTTTCCCTTTCCTTATCAAGAGAGGCATTCTGCACCATAAGCCGGGTTTTCTCACCGTTGACCTTGTCAATATCAGCCCGGAGCTGCAGCACCTCCGCATCAATGTCGCCAAACGAGGATATCATGGCAGAAATCCCGCCAAGGCTTGACTCAAGTGAACGAGTTTCCTCCTTCAACAAGGCAACTGACCTTTCTGAATTACCAATGAGGCTCTCCTTCTCTGACACAATGAGAAGCTTTTCCTTTGCAGAATCAAGCCTCTTCTTCGCGGAAGAAAGGGACTTAAGCTCGGCCTGAATATCAGCAACAGAAAGCCCTGAAGATGCCACGGCAGCCACTGAAACGCCTAGAGACGAAGCAAGCTCACTATAGGGCTTCAGCTCAGAGGACAAGCCCGCGGCAATCTTTTCCTTGGACTGAAGCTCGCTCAATTCTGACTTCAAGGATTTTATTTTCTGAACCAGGGATGATTTTTTCACGGCGGCAGCCGCTGACTTAGCTGACAGCTCAGAAACCTTTGCCTGTTCCTCAGAAGATATCTTGTGCTTGTGCCCGCTTGAAACGGGCTGCAGGCAGGTTGGACAGCTATCAAGCATGGAGATTTTCTGCTGCAGCTGCAGCGAGGACAATTTAAGGGCCTCATTCCGGCTTATTTCAGACTCAGCATCAGACCTAAGCTGCTCGACTGACAAAAGCTCGTCCTCAAGCGGCTTCCTGCTTTCAACCTGGTGCAGCAGCATATCCGAGAATGCCTTAAGCCTTGAAAGGCCCGAAGAAAGCTGCGCGACCGCCTCAGAATTATCCTGCAGCTGCGATTTCAGCAAAGCAATTTCCTTATTAGTTGCGGAGATTTCAGCCTCTTTTGACAGGATTAGCTTTTTCTTCTCAGAAATAACAGCTCCGGTTGTGCCGAGCTGGCTCTTTAAGCTGTTGAGCTGCCTTGCTTTTTCATCCAGCAATTTCAGCGAGCCCTGCTTCTGCTGCAGCAACTGTATGGTTTTTTCAATAAGCGGCTGAAGGGCCAAGAGCTTTTCCCCGACAGCTGCCAAATCGCCAGCCAGCTGCCCAGACTGCTGCTGCTTCTGCGGCAGGTCCTCAATCCTGGCAGAAAGTTCCCTCTTATTCTCGCGAAGGGCCTGCATAACAATGCCCGTGTTTTCCCTGACAAGCTTATACTTCTCAACCTGAAACACCCTGCGCAGCGTGTCAAGCCTCACCTGAGGGTCCTCAAAAAGGATGTGCTTCATCTCCTCCTGTGGCGTGTAGACCGTGAAACGGTAAATCATGCCCTTGGACTTTTTCAGGAGCTCCTTCGGATAGCCAAGCATTTCCAGAACTCTGGCCCGGAGCTCCTCTGCCGTGCAGAACTGCTTAACGCCATTAACCACAATAAAGCCCTCATCCTGCCTTATCGAGTCCTTAATGCGCTTCAGGTTTCTTTGAATCAGAATGTCCTTGCCATCAAGCGAGAAAGCAAGCTCGACATAGCCCGACTGCTTGCCATGGCGCAAAATAGCCTCCCCGGAAAGAAGCCCCTTGCTGATGCCGAAAAGAGCAAACTCAATAGCCAAAAGGACAGTGGACTTCCCGCTGCCAATATCGCCTGAAAGAAGCACGGTGCCTACGGGAAACCCGATTTCCTGGCTAAGATAGGTGCGGATGTTGTGAAGCTTAATAGACTTTATAATCATACCAGCAGCGGTAACTGCAAGTTATAAAAAGTTTATTCACAAAAACATATAGAAAAGGTTTAAATAAAAAAGGGCATTAACCATAGCCATGGGGCCGGGAACCAAAGCTGATGTTGGCAGCGCAGTTATAGCAGGACACCAGCTACAGCCTAGTAAGCTGGAGTTAACAATTGACACTGTGGTTGTAAACCCAGCCAATCCAAAAGAGGCGGATGTATACTTTACAGTTACAGGCGGCGGGCCTTACCCGTATGCTGTTAACTTAGACCCCAACAAATTCAACAGTGGCATTAAAGAAAGGAACACGCTTATGGCAGCTGTAGACGGGACACAAAAATTTCTTGGAATAATAGCTATTTACGAGCAAGGGCGGCAGGTTTACCCCGTAGCCTCGCATAAGCGAAGATGACTCATGAACAGCTTCTGCAGTTAGGTATACTTGTTGTTTTTATTGGCCTCATCATAATAATCGGCAGTTTCTTATTTGCGGCGCATGACAAAGAAAAAGGCAAAAGCACGTTCAAATTCTCTGTGGTCGGCTTCCTGGGATTTATTCCGTTTGGGTTCGGCAACGACAAAAAGCTGTTGCTATTCGGAGTAATATTAACTGTAGTTGTAGTGGCTGCAACGATGATACTGTTCTCAAGAAATCTCAACCCCTAAACAAACGGAACCCTGCCAAGCTGCTTCTTAAAGTCCTCAATGATGGCAACAGGCTCAGGGTCAATGCCCGTAAGCTTTGCAAGGTAAACGCTCGCGAGGTCGCCGATGTGAACGGCAGAGAGGATTCTCGTCAGAAGATGCTCGCCTTTTATCACAATCTGGGTTGAAGGAACGCCCTTGCCGCCAATAATGTCCTTTGTGAGCTTTATCCTCTCCTTAATCCGGCGGCTGTCAGCCTCATCTTCAAGCATGATCGCATAATAATTCGCGTTAAGCTTTGAAAAGCCAACAAGCTCGTTGTGGTTGAGCTCGGGAAAAAAGTTGCTGAACGCGTGAACCTTCGCGTTCTCATTGAATTCCGATTTCCAGCGGTAGGCAATCCCGGCAAAGCGGTCAGATGAATAAACCAAAGGAACCTTGCCAACAAGCTTCTCAGCCAGCGAGCGAGCCCTCTCCTTGTAACCTGATGCGGCAGACTTAAGCGAGCTGATTGCAGCCGAGATTTCAGAGGAAGGGTCAGGGATAAGGCCAGATGCATACATAACGTTGAGAAGCGGAAGGAAAAGGTAAGGAAGCGCTGCCCTAGGCTGGATGCCCTCCGGAAGGGTAACAAGATGCTTGTTGAGCTCCTCAGCCTGCTTCAGGATTCTTCCGCCTGAAGAGACAACAACAATCCGCGCGCCCTTCCTCATTGCAGACTTAAAGGAGGAAAGCGTTTCCTCAGTGTTGCCGGAATAAGAGCTTACAAAAACAAGGGTCTTGCCGTCAACAAAAGCAGGAACCTCGTAACTTCTTGAAACGTGAACGTGGAGATTCGGGGCCTTTTCAGAGCAGTATATTTGAAGAAGGGTGCCTGCTATTGCAGAGCCGCCCATCCCTGCGATAACAACCTTGTCAACACCCGAGACCTTAACGCCGGAACCAAGGCTTTTGGCTTCGGACAAGTGCTCAGGAAAGCGCTCGACAAGTGCAATGTAGGAATCAGCAGCCATGCAAAACCACCAAACACCAGACCAAACAAGTGCCTTTAATTATTTTATTAATTTTCTGATAGCAACACCAGCATCAAACATATATAAATATTGTGATGCGATTCGGGCAACTATACAAAACAAACCACCAAAACGCTTATAAACCACTCCAAAAATCCTTTCAGGTATGAGTCTTTACTCCCAGATAAGCAAGGCATGGCAGGAGCAGCCTGAGCAGTTCGACGCTGCACAGAGGGACCGCCTGATAAAGTGGAGAACTGAATCTGTAACATTGCGAATAGCCCACCCAACAAGGCTGGACAGGGCGCATGCTCTTGGCTACAAGGCAAAGCCGGGCTTCATTGTCGTAAGGCAAAGGGTTGACCGCGGAGGCAGGCAAAGACCCCAGATAAGAAAAGTCAGGAAGACCTCACACTCAAGGCAAACCAAGATACTCAGCAAGAACTACCAGCAGGTCGCAGAAGAAAGGGCAGCCCGAAGATTCCCGAACCTTGAGGTTCTCAATTCCTACTACGCCGGAAAGGACGGCCAGCATTACTGGTATGAGATAATACTGGTAGACAAGCAGCACCCCAGCATACTTGCAGACAAAAACATAAACTGGATAGCAAGGCAGCAAAACAGGCGAAGGGTGTTCCGCGGATTAACTTCCGCAGCAAAGAGGAGAAGGGGGCTGCACCACAAAGGCGTGGGCATGGAAAAGATGAGGCCCAGCCTTAGAGCGCACCAAAGAACGAAATAAAAGCCGCTTCTGTAGCTTCTTTATTTAGAAAAACTTTAAATACTTTGCAAGCGCAGATTGAATGAAAATGGCAACCGGAAAGCTTTACTGCACAAGCTGCAACTACCAGTTCGTGCCAAAAACTGAAAAAATGCCGAACCGCTGCCCATACTGCGACAGGCTCGGAACAGTTGAGAAAGTAATGCAGATGCAGGACCTGCTGGACGACGTAGGCCGGGAAACAATCGAAAAGGAAGAAAGGGACAGGTAAAAGTTTAGCCAGTCTGGTCAACTGTTTCTCAGGACAGCCTTAAGAGCCGCAACTGCAACAGCTATCTGGCCAGCATCAGGCTCCTTGGTAGTTATGCGCTGAAGCAGCAAGCCAGGAAACACCAGCAGCCTCATGAAGATGTTTTTCTCAAATTTTGCGCCCAAGCGAAGCAGCTCATACGAAACGCCAGCTATAACGGGAAAAAGCACTATCCTTGACAGCAGCTTCTGAATAAATCCTTCCGGATTAACCAGCGAGAAAACGAAAATGCTCACAATTATTACGATAAGAAGGAAGCTAGTCCCGCAGCGGGGATGCATAGTGGGATATTTCCTGATCTTCTGAGGCAGAAGCTGCTCACTGTGCTCATAAGCGTGGATGGTCATGTGCTCAGCCCCATGGTACTGGAAAAGGCGCTGCACGTCATTAAAGAACGAAATGAAGACCAGATAGCTGAGAAAAGCAAGCAGACGAAGCACACCATCAACAACATTGAACCAAAAGGGGTTGTTTTTCACAAAAAAATTAGCCAGGAACAGCGGAGCAGCCACAAAAAGGGCAATGGCAAGAACAATCGCCACAGCAAAAGAAAGGAACATCTCCTTGCCACCAAGGACGTCCCTGCCCTTTTCATCCTTGCCGCCAGCGACGTTCGCGGAGAAAGCAAGGGCCTTAAAGCCGATAACGAGCGTTTCGTAGAGAACGCCAACGCCCCTCACCAGCGGCCACTTGAAAGGCTTCACCCTTTCCGAAAGGGGCCTAATCACCCACTTCTGCGTTATTATCCTGCCAGACTCTGCCCTCACAGCCACCGCAGTCCTTTCCTTGCTGCGCATCAGGACGCCTTCTATAATGGCCTGGCCGCCAATGAGAAGCTCTTTTTTGGTTTTGTCCTTACTGGCGGCTGCGCTCATGCTGTTTGGTCACTGTAACCATTATTTAAAGCTTTATTCACCAAGAAACTGTTAATAACTGATTACCTTCAAATCCTTCATTCGCTCAAAATGTTTTATGTTCTTTGTCATTATGCTGGTAACGCCATTTTCTATTAGTATCCCGGCTGTCAGGCAATCAAAAGGCTCCACCATTTTTCCTGCCGTTTTTAATTCCCAATGGATTTTTGCCGCCCTCTTAGTCGTACTCTCTGTTAATCTTAACAAACTGATTGAACTAAAAAATTCATCATAATACTCTTCCTCAAGCTTGCTTTTAGGGTGTTCCGGATTGAGGCCAAACATTAGCTCGGCATAGTTCACTTGAGTGGAAGCATATGGCCCTCCGGCCCTCAAAAGCGCCTCTTTTACTTCTTTTCTTCCCTTAAACAAATCTATTATTGCAGAGGTGTCAATTCCAATCATTTTAGCCGCCTATTGAACGAAGATCTGAACTCATTCATGTTGCGCTCTTTGTTGCTCCAGTCACTGCCCTTCAGGATGCCAAAAAAATCCATAATATTTCTTCTTCGGTCTTTAAATTCCAGAACAACATCGGAAAAACTCTTGTTTTCAGATTTGAGTGATTTCAAAAATTCATACGCTTGTTTCTTCAGAGATATGTTCACATTAGTCATGAGTGCTCATACTATGTGCTCATATATAAAAGTTTCCATTTTGGACTGCATTATCAAAACGCGAGCGATAATTTTATAAAATTACTCTTGGCAGCCCAATGCGATGACCGAAACCGTGTTCCTTGAGGACTGCTACGCAAAAGAGTGCGACTCAGCTGTTGTAGCTGCAGAAGGCAGCAAGGTTGAGCTTGACAAAACCATTTTCTGCTACCAGGGAGGGGGACAACCGGCAGACAACGGGAAGATAACATGCAATGGCAACGAATACAAGGTTGTTGACATCAAAAAAGAATCCGGAAAGATAATGCACTACCTCGACAAACCAGGGCTGAAGCAGGGCGACAAGGTGCACTGCACCATTGACTGGGAAAGGCGGCACAGGCTGATGCGGTACCACACGGCAGCGCACATACTCTCAGCGATTGTCAACAGGAAGACAGGCGCCTTAATTACGGGAAACCAAATCTCAACAGACCAGGCAAGATTTGACTTTGACCTTGAAAACTTTGACCGCGCTGTAATTGAGGAATGCGTCAAGGAAGCCAATGAGGCAATAAAGCGCAACATGGCAGTAAAGATGTATTTTCTGCCCAGGGAAGAGGCTATGAAAATTCCAGGCGTTGTCAAGCTCGCGAACGCTTTGCCGCCGCAGGTAAGCCAGCTCAGGATAGTGGAGATAGGGGATGTTGACACGCAGGCAGACGGGGGCACGCACGTCGGCAACACCTCAGAAATCGGCGCCATCGAGATTATCAAGATGGACAACAAGGGCAAGAGCAACAGGAGGATTTACTTCAGGCTGGCGTAGCCCATATCAATATGAGGGCAGCCATGCAGGATGCTAAAATATTAAAAGAGGCGGCCGCAATAGTGAACATATGAAAGAAGTTTCTGCTGGCGCAATAATATTCAGGATTGATGAAAAGGCCAAGAAGCCAAGATACCTGCTGCTGCACTACGGCTCAGGGCACTGGGACTTCATAAAGGGGCATATCGAAGGCAATGAAACAGAGGAAGAAACGCTGCGGCGGGAGGCTAGAGAGGAGTCTGGGCTGACCGACTTGCGGATAATAAGCGGGTTCAGGGAGAAGGTAAGCTACTTCTACAGGAAAGAAGGAGAAACAGTTCCAAAGGACGTAATATTCCTACTCGCCAAAACGTCATCTGCTGAGAAAGAAGTAAAGCTGTCATTTGAGCACTCAGAATACGTTTGGCTGGGCTTTGAAGACGCTGTAAAAAAAGTGACGTACAGCAACAGCAAGGAAGTCCTGAAAAAAGCTGACAGTTTCCTGAAAAAGTTCCAGCGGCAGCGAAGATTGTCCGAATAAATTGCAAATTTCTGAAAATTTTGCGGCTTTGCCCGCAAATTTTCCGACGACAAAATGGCAAAGTTTATTAGGAAGTTCTACAATACTAGTATTATGGCAGCAAATTACGAAGTATCCGAATATAGGCTCACATTCAAGAAGTTTGGCTATGACAACCTTTTAATGATGGCTTTGCTTGCACTAACTGCAATTTCGCTGCTAATTTGGCTGATAAAAGGTGTTGAGTAATGGACCAGCAGGATGTACTTGAATTTATGGGAAAGTTCTCCTATATAATCTCCGTAATAGGATTTATCGTTATGATTGGCATGATTTGGTATAAGATTACAGGGCATTCCCCGACAGCCGATCAGATTATAATAACGTTTGAAACAGCCATTCTTGCAGCCATATTCGGATTTATTTATTATTTCGCAGATTTTAAAGGCGCTACCCAGTCGGATGTTCGGAAATTAAGAGAAGAAGCATCTGATATTAAGCGGATAATCTCCCAAATGCAGCTTCAACTTATGAAAATAGAGGTGAAAATCTCGCACAGAAGGTAGGTGTGCTACTTTTCTCTAAGCAACGAGCTCTTGTAAACATCGGGCTTGAAGGCAGGCAGCCTCACGACCTCAATATCCAAGCCGCGTTGCCGCAGCTTTTCCTTGATGTTATCCGTAAAGAAGATCTGGTCGTAGCCGAAACAGATAACATCGGGCCTTTCGTCTTCTACGATTCTCAGCTTATCGCCAGGGTTGCCAAGCACGACCTTATCAGCTATTTTTAGCTGCTGCAGATGTCTTACCCGTTCGTTTTCGTTGTGCAGCGGCTGCCGCTTTTTTACATCCATGACAGTTTCGTCCCGGGCAACAACAACAACGAGGCGGTCTCCCAGCTTCTTAGCTTCTGTAAGGTAGAACCTGTGCCCCTCATGCAAAACGTCGAAGGTGCCGAAGCACATGACTTTTTTCATAAGAATAGTATGGAAAACTTCAAGGGTATTAAAGAATTGCGCAAAAGCTGTGATAAAAACGGTGATAAAGACAGAACTAAGCTGTTCGTGAGTACGCCACCAAATAATCGCCCATCTGCTTTGCAAAGCCCTCAACAGTAACGCCAAGTTCATCAAGATTCTGCACTTGATGCCTCTCATTTGGCGCAACTTTGGAAACCGCAGCCATGGCAGCATCAAGGTGCTCCATAGCGGATGTTGCAATTACCTCCAGTTCGCTGGGTGAAGCTCCGCTGACAAGCGTGAAGATGACAGGAACCTCGCCAACGGACCTGACTTTTAGTAATGCATCGTTCGGTGTTCCATACTGGAGTTTGCCATCAGAACTAAAAAAACCTTCTGCGACGTGATAAACAACGCCAGCAACATGAGGAAGTGTTTGGACACGTCCAACATACCTCTTAACAATCTGGAGCACCTCACTGCGGGGATTATAATTCATAAGCAACGTGGCAATGGCCAAAAGTATAAAATGTTTTTCATCAAACGACAGCAACCTTTTTAAACCTGCTGCAAAATCCCAGTTCCCATGGCAAAGTTGAGAAGGGCAAGGACGTACAGGGATATTGACAGGCCCTACACGAGGGTAAGCAAGTTCAGGAAGAAGTCATACATACGAATGAGCCCGCAAAGGAAGGTAACAAGGTATGACATGGGAGATGCATCAAAACAGTTCAGCCATACATTAGACCTGATACCAATAGACTCACTACAGATAAGGCAGGAGTCAATGGAATCGGCAAGGATGACGAGCATCAGGCTGCTTGAAAAGAAGCTTGCCAAGAACGCATTCCACTTCAAGATACTGAAGTACCCATACCACATTCTCAGGGAGAAATCACTCGCGCTTGGCGCAGGCGCTGACCGTGTAAGCACAGGCATGCAAAAGCCATTTGGCAAGCCGATAGGGTTAGCCCTCCAGATAAGGGCAGGCGAGATGTTTTTCAGGGTCCAGGTTGACGAGCCAGCAATAGAGACAGCTAGGCTGGCGCTTCAAAGGGCATCAAAGAAGATGCCGTGCTCATTCTCCATAATAGTAACGCGCAACGAGATACCGGTTCTAGACAAGGAAGAGGCAGTTGCTGCAACAGCAGTTACGGCATAATCGTTTCCGGACATTCTAACCAGATTCTATCTAAGTTAGCCGCAGCAAAACCAATTTCCGAAACTTTTTTATAGCCAAAAGATAAAAAGTGAAAGCGAGAAAAAAAGGTGAGTCGGGGAGCGAATGGAACAGAACATACAGACTGTTATTGTAAAGCTCAAAAAGGCCAGGGTTGCAAATTTCTCTACCGCTGAAAACACGGTAAGCATAGCTGTTGCCATAAACGACGGCAAGGACAAGGAGCACAACTGGAAAGCAAGGATAACAGAGCCCAGGCTTATGGCAGCCAAGCTGCTCACAGAGCTCATAGCATTGGAAGAAAGCGAACACGCCGAATTTGACGGGGAGGTCATGGCTAACAGCTCAACTGTGCTTCTTCACGAAAGCGCAAGGACAGAAACAGCGCTTGTTGACTTCTTCCAGACAATCTACAGCAAAGCAAGGAAGCTTAAGAACGCAACGAAAAGCGACGGCTACCTGAACATGGTGGCAGACCTCCGCAGGACGGAAATGATATTTTAGCGGCACTAAAGGCGGGAAAAATGAGCAACCTGAAGAAGTGGGTATTGGCGGTTGCAATAGCGATAGTCCTAAACCTCTTCATCAACTACGGAATAAGCGTCTTCTACAAAGCACCACAATACAATGACTTTTGCACTGACCAGTCAAGGTATGCACCATATCCTGCAAAACCATACCCTGATGTCGCACCGCAGAACTGCACACCAGTCTTCCCCAGCCAGGAGCTTAAGGACAGCTGCACAGAACAGAAGGGCTACATCAACTATAAATACAATGATAATGGCTGCGCCACCGAGGCATACTGCGAGCTTTGCAACAAGACATTTGATGATGTAAACCAGAAAAGGAACTCCAACGTCTTCGTAATCCTGGTTGTTTTTGGGGTGGTTGCTATAGTTGCCGGGTTTGTGCTCAAGGCAGAAGCTGTTGCCAATGGATTCCTCTTCGGCGGAATACTAAGCCTTGTCATTGCAGCAATAAGGAACTGGGGACAGCTCCAGGACATATTCAAATTCATAATTCTCGGGGCTGTGCTGGCGCTGCTGATATGGATTGGGTACAAGAAAAGCGGACTAATCGGGAAAAGGGAAGCCCCACAGCCGCCTCTAAAGCGAAGTAAACAAAAAAGAAAATGAAGCTAAGGACATGCCCCCGGTGCGGCTCGACAGACATTGGCATGGACAGGCTGATGGGCTTAACAGGCGTGCGGTATAAATGCAGAACGTGCGGCTACTCCGGGGACGTCATTGTAGAGCAGGACATTGAGAAGACATTTAAGAAGTAAAATAATCAGGCTGCAACTTCTTCCAAAATAACGACTTTGCTGTTTTTTACCCCTGCCTTGAATTTTTCCTCAGCAGCTGCTGATTTCTCATTAAGAAGCCGGCGGTAGTGCATCGGGACAGTCACGTCAGCAGCTATCGTGTTGGCTGCTACAATGGCTTCGTCAGCGTCCATGGTATAAGTTCCCCCAATCGGCAGCATTGCAACGTTTATTTTGCCAAGCTGCTTCATCTCAGGAATAAAGTCAGTGTCACCGGCGTGGTAAACGGTTTGGTTGTTTAGGCTGAAAATATAGCCGACCCAGTTGTTGCTTTTCGGATGGTACTGCAAGCGGTCGGGCTTGGTGTTGTAAGCCGGAACTGTCCTGAACTTGAAACCTTTGATATTGTATTCTTTATTTGGCTCAACTTTTACAAATTCGTTGTTAAAATTTAATTTGGCTTTACAGTCATTAGGGAGAACTAAGATAGTGTCTGGCTTGATTACCTTCTTCACAGAATCCGAATCGCAGTGGTCGAAATGGGCGTGTGTGACGAATACTATGTCCGCCTTTTCCTTGCCGTCACCTTTAAATTCGAACGGGTCAACGTAGTAGACGCGGTTGCCGCTTGCCTCGTCAGTAAACATGAAACTCGCGTGGCCAAACCATTTCATTAAACTCAAAACAGCTGTCATTTCAGGCATAGTACCACCCCCTGACTCTTCTCCGCTGCCGGCAACATAATCTTCGATAACGTACTGCACTGGTTGTTCTGGTTTTTCTGGTTGCCCTTGTTGTTTCTCTGCTGATGAACACCCTGTGATGATTAGCAAAACTACCAAAACCGCTGCAAGCAGCGACAGCCTGGCCTTGTTCATGAGGCTGGAAAACGCGCTTGGCTTATTTATACTTTTCCTACGCTTTATTTCCCTTCTGCCTGGTCAATCTCCGGGAAAATCCGGCCGGAGAAGCCGCAGTCCATGCACACGTAATTGGGAACAGAAAAACCTGCGGACGCCCCTGGATTATCAGTGTCAATTTTCACGTTCTCGCTACCACAATTTGGACAAACCTTCACAAAAGGCATAACAATCGCCCCTTACTTTTTGGCAACGCCGCTTTTCACTGCGGCTGCAGCAACAGCCATGGAAACAGCAGAAACTATCCTGCTGTCAAGAGGCTCAGGCACTATCAACTCTGGCGAAGGTGAGGGCACAAGCGAAGCGAGGGCGTGAGCAGCAGCTAGCTTCATTTCCTCGTTTATAATCCTTGCCCGGGAGTCAAGGGCGCCCCTGAAGATGCCTGGAAAAGCCAGGGAGTTGTTAATCTGGTTAGGAAAGTCTGAGCGGCCAGTTGCAACAACCGCTGCTCCAGCTTCCTTCGCCTCATCAGGCATAATTTCAGGCACAGGGTTGGCCATTGCAAAGATTATCGGATTCAAATTCATGGACTTTACCATTTCCCCAGTCAAGGCGCCTGCCTTTGAGACGCCAATGAAAACGTCAGCGCTAGCGATTACATCCGCCAGCTTGCCGGTCTTTTTGCCTTGGTTTGTGTATGAGGCAATTTGCTCCTTAAAAGGGTTCATGCCCTCAGCTCTTCCCTCATAAATCGCTCCCGAAGTGTCAACAACTACTATCTCTTTTACGCCGTAGTTGTAAAGCATCTTTGCAGTTGCTATGCCCGCAGCCCCTGCGCCGTTTATAACCACAGTAATGCTTTCCTTATTCTTGCCAACAACTTTCAGGGCATTCATCAGGCCAGCCAGGACAACAACGGCAGTAGCGTGCTGGTCATCATGCATAACAGGAATGGAGAGCTCCTTCTTTAACCTGGATTCAATCTCAAAGCATTTTGGAGCTGCAATGTCCTCAAGGTTAATGCCGCCGAAAACAGGCGCGATTGCCTTCACTGCCGCAACAATCTCATCAGCGGTGTGGGCATCAAGGCAAATCGGGAAGGCATCAACGCCGGCAAGCTTCTTGAACAAAACACACTTGCCCTCCATAACAGGAATTGCAGCTTCGGGACCAATATCGCCCAAGCCAAGAACTGCAGAGCCATCGCTCACAACCGCAACGCAGTTCTGCTTAATCGTGTATTTATATGCAAGTTCGCGGTCATTGGCAATCGCTGATGAAACAGCAGCCACTCCAGGAGTATAAGCAAGGGAAAGGTCCTTCCGGTTTTCAACCTGCACCTTGCTAACTACCTCAATCTTCCCCTTCCTGCTGCTGTGGAGAACAAGGGCTTCCTGGTCGAGCGGGCTCATTCCTTTATCCCCTCATCAAAAACTTAGCTGGGGCTGTGTCAAGGTCAAAGAAACTGTCGGCTTCCTCAACGAGCTTGCTTGAGGCGCTCTTGCCAAAGGCGACAACCTCAACCCTGCAGCACATAGCCCTCCTCAAGTGCTGCACAAGAGGCTGATAATCACCATCGCCTGAAACGAGGATGATTGTATCCAGCTTAGGGGAAAGCTCAATCGTGTCCATCGCAATCCCAATATCCCAGTCGCCTTTCTTGGCGCCTCCAAAAAACACCTGAAGGTCCTTGGCCTTAACCTCAAAACCAATGTTTTCCAAGGCGTCGAAGAAGTTCTGCTCGTCCTTGACATCAGCCCTGATAACATAGGCAATGGCCCGGACAAGCTTCCTCCTGCCAACAGCAGCCTTGAGAATGTTGCTAAAATTGACCTTGGCACCGTAAACATTCTTGGCAGAATAGTAAAGGTTCTGGACATCAACAAAAACGCCAACGCGCTGCTCGGAATGCTGCAGCGAGCTTGCAACGTTGTGCCTTTCGCTGCGGCTGCCATGGCTGACAGCACTGCCAGAAGCCGGCTCACGGCTCTGCCTTTCCTCATGCACGGTCTTTGCCAGTTCAACCATCGCCCCAGCGGAAACAAGAGGGATATTTAAATGCTTCCTTGAAGCGCCAGCCACCAAGCCGCAAATATTTATATACGCAACAGATTACTTATACGACGACAGAAGGGGAGAACAGGGAGACAACCTATGGCAGAGCTGGACTTTTACCCTATTGATGTTGTGTACAGGACAGAGAAAAAGCCGGATAAGCCGGATGCTACTGGCGAAGCCGCAACTGAAAACGCGCCGGTAATCGAGCTTTACGGAAGGGGCATTACTGAAAGCCAGCAGCTCAGCCACGTAAAAGTCAAATACTGGGACTTTGCACCTTACTTCTGGGTAATCCCCACTGGTGATTCTGAGGGAGCGGCAGTGCAGTTGCAGCAGATGAAGGCAGACAGCCCTGAATACAAAGTAACGGCAACAGAGGTGCACGCCAAAAACTATCTTGGCAGGGAAGTAAAGGCAGTTAAGATAATGCTCAACGTGCCAGCTGCCGTGCCATCACTGAGGGAAAAGGCAAGGGAATTCGGGCTGGTGCTTGAAGCAGACATACCATTCACCAAAAGGTTCCTGATAGACAAAAGGGTGATGCCACTAGCGCTTTACAAGGCAGACGCCACAATTGCTGCCGCAGATTCTGAAGACGAGAAAAACAGGGGGCTGCCAAGCTATGAAGCCAGCAAGCTAAGCCAGATAAGCGAAGAAATGCCAACCCTGAAGATACTGGCCATTGACATAGAAACCCACAATCCCCTTGGCAAAACAATGCTGCCCGAAGAGCACCCCATAATAATGGCTGCACTCTGCGGAGACAGCGGATTCAGGAAAGTGCTCACATGGAAAAAGTTCCAGACACAGCTCGAATACATAGAATTCGTGAACAGCGAAGTAGAGCTGCTTGAAAAGCTAAAGCATTACATCATGCAGTACGAGCCCGACATAATCACAGGATACTTCTCTGACGTGTTTGACCTGCCCTACATAAAATCAAGGGCAGACAGGTACAGGATAAAATTTGACATCGGGCTTGACGGCTCGCAGCCGAAAATAAGCAAAACAGCAGCCAACACAACCACCGAAATAACAGGCATAGTGCACCTTGACGTTTTCAAATTCATAAGAAAGGTTATGTGGACATCGCTCCAGACAACAGTCTATGACCTGTCATCAGTCGCAAAAGAGCTCCTGAACGAGACAAAAGAAGCAGTTGACATAGACAAGCTGTACATTGCATGGAACAACCACGACGGCTCTGAACTGGAAAGCTACTGCTCCTACAACATGCAGGACGCACAGCTGACGCTTAACCTGTGCAAAAAAGTCCTGCCAAACGTGATGGAACTCACAAGGACAATAGGCCTGCCCCTTTACGACGTAAGCAGGATGAGCTACTCGCAGCTTGTCGAATGGTACCTTATCAAGCAGGCAAGGGAATTCAACGAGCTCGCGCCAAACAGGCCAAGCAGCCCAGAGGAAAGCAGGAGAAGGATGACAAGCTACACCGGGGGCTTTGTATACGAGCCAACACCTGGCCTGTACAAGGATATTGCCGTGTTCGACTTCATGAGCCTGTACCCGACAATAATATCAGCCCACAACGTTTCACCTGACGCGTTAAACTGCAGCTGCTGCATAAGCTCAACCCAGAACAAGGTTCCTGGGGAAGAAAACATCTGGTTCTGCACAAAAAGAAGAGGATTCATACCAACAGTGATAGATGAAGTCATAAAAAGAAGGATACGCGTCAAGGAAATAATAAAAGCCACAGGCAACGACAAAACCCTCAACGCCAGGCAGATGGCACTGAAGACAATAGCCAACTCCATGTACGGCTACTTCGGCTTCTTCGGGGCAAG
>JACPIH010000028.1 GCA_016188155.1 Candidatus Woesearchaeota archaeon
ATTGCCGGAGTATCGTATAAGAGCTTATGCGAGCTTGATTATGCTTTCGATAAAAGGCACGATGCCTGAGAGAGATGGCTTAAACAAACTTAGACGGCTTATAGCAGCTCATCAATCTTCGCAGCCATTATGAAATCGTTCTCAGAAAGCCCTTTTATGGCGTGCGTTGTGAGCTGCAGCGTGACCCTGTTCCAGCTTATCTTTATGTCAGGGTGGTGGCCCTGCTCTTCTGCAACAGCGGCAACCTTATTGACAAATTTCATTGCCTCCGCGAAATCTTTGAATTTGAGCTTTCTTTCAATCGCGTTTATGCCGCTTACTTCAGCCAGCCGCCACTGCTGAACCTGCGGCAGCAGTTTCATAGCCTCATCAACTGGCATTGGAGGCGTTCCCCCTTCGCAAGGCACGCACTTCTTTTGTGCAAGATCATCCATTTTCAATCAGTTCCAAGCACGGCTTTTCTGATTCTTTTAAAATTTTCCTCATTTTGGCTGTGCTTGTATCGTTGCGCCGCAGCAAGCAGTTTTTCCCTGTCTACGCTTATCCCTTTCTGCCGCAGCATCGAATTAGCATAGTTTCCTGCAAGAAACTGGCACAGCTGCGTAACATTCTTGGGCTTCTGCGTTTTTCTGCACCTTTCGAAATCCAGCATTGTTATTCTTCCAGTGTCATTAACTAATACGTGTTTCTGCGGCCGCAGCATTTCTTCCTTGTTGACTCTCAAAACATCAAGTTTTCTGCACTGCTGCAGCATCTGTTCAATCACGCCAGAAACTGCCTTTCTGTTGTTGCGGCTGCCAATAAATTCAGTGATGAACATTCCGTTTACAAACTCGTACGAAAACCAGCCTTTTTCTTTTTCTGCAATCAGCAGTTTTGGTCCAATACCTTCCTTGTTTAGCTTCTTCAGCCAGTTTATCTCGTTTTCAATTGTGGCTACAGCCGCGCTTTCCTTCCTTTTTGCCTTCACGACAATAGTTTTCCCCTTGTAGCTGCCTCTGTACAGCACTCCGCGGTTGCCTTTCTCAAACAATCTGACGTTTTTTATTCCCCGCTGTTGCAGTTGTAGCAGCAGCTGTGATTTTCTGATTAAATATGTGCAGAGCGTTTCAAAGAATATTTGCTTTTGCTGAAGCTCCTCAAATTCTAGGCAGTTGGCTTCAATGATTCCATCTACTCTCTGCTTGTTTGTCCTGCTGCTGAATACTGTGAGGATTATTCCTTTGTCGTTAAGGTGGCGGCTGCAGTTGTTGAGGAAGCGCTCCAGTATCTCATAGCCATGCCTGCCTCCGTAAATCGCCTCGTCCGCGATTCCCTTGTCCTGTGGCAGGTAAGGCGGGTTGAAGATAATGGTGTCAAATTTTCCTTTTATGTTGCTGAACAGGTCGCTTTTGGCGAACTTAATCTTTTGCTTAACGCCTTCTTTCGCAGCAGTTGTGGCAGCTGATTTCAGCGCTTCATCGTTAATGTCCGCAGCAACGACAGAGAGCACATCCTTTTCCCTTGCAGCGGTAATAGCCTGTATTCCGCTGCCTGTTCCCATGTCCAGCACCCTTCCAAACGCGTATCTTTCCACGGCAGCTGCGAGGAGCTGGCTGTCCTCTTTTGGGTCGTAAACATCCATGTGTGTTCAGGTGCCCGATACATTTATAAATAACTTCCTTATCCTTCCCACTTGCCCGAGCGATTTTACGCTCTTTACTTACTGCCTCGGCAGGAGGGCATGACCTTTTATTCGCTTGCGAGCGAACAAAAGCTCAACCAAAAACGCATGAGTTGTGTTTTGATATGGCAATAACGAAAGAAGACGTTGCAGTTGCGGTTGCCGCTGCCAAGAAGTTGAGCAGGCGCGGCTTTGTGCAGAGCGTTGACTTAGTTGCCCCTCTTACCGGGCTTGACCTGAAGAAGCCCGAGCACCAGGTTGATTTCTTTTTGGACTTGCCAAGCAGCTTGGGAAAGAAGATGAAGGTTTGCGCCCTGATTGGCCCTGAGCTTCAGCCCGAGGCAAAGTCTGCCTGTGACGGAATGGTCCTGCAAGAGGACTTCCCTAATTACGGCAAAAACAAGAAGCTTACCAAGAAGCTTGTAAGGCAGTATGACTTTTTCATCTGTCAGGCAAACATCATGCCCCAGATAGCCCAAACATTCGGCCGCGTTTTGGGCCCGAAGGGAAAGATGCCCAACCCCAAGGCAGGCTGTGTTGTTCCTCCAAAAGCTGCCCTGAAGCCCCTTGTTGATAAGCTTCAGAGCATTGTTCACGTTACCGCGAAGACTGTTCCGATGGTTCAGTGCAAGGTTGGCAACGAGTCCATGAGCGATGAAGCGCTCGCTTCAAATCTCGTGGCTGTTTATGACCAGCTTGTCCACACCCTTCCGGGAGGGGAGCAGAATGTCAAGGCAGCTTTTGTCAAGCTCACGATGGGAACGCCTGTTAAGATAACGTCTGCTGCAAAGTCTGCTGCTGCGGCTGCGAAGAAGAAGTAGCCGTGAAGAGGAAATAGGCGAGTAATCATGATTTTGAGTGGTTGAAATGAAGGCAAAGACTCTGGGAAACAAGAACGCGCGAAGGCCTGCTGATTATGTTACAAAGGCAGCTGTCCAGAAGAGAAAGGCAGTTGATATGCTTGTCAAGCTGTTCAGGAGCTACAGCGTAGTTGCCATTGTCAACTTAGAGAGCCTGCCTGCTGCGCAGCTTCAGAGGCTGAGGGTCACCCTTGGCAGTGATTTGCAGTTTATAATGTGCAAGAAAAGCGTCATTAAGCTGGCCATTGCCGCTGTTAAGGACAAGCTTTCCGGCATAGACAAGCTTGCAGCTTCGCTTGTTGGAATGCCTGCCCTGCTTTTCACCAACCAAAACCCGTTCAAGCTAGGCAGCACGCTTCAGAAGAGCAAGTCAAAGGCCCCTGCCAAGCCTGGCCAGACAGCGCCTTACGACATTGTCATCCCTGCAGGCCCTACAAGCTTTGCACCAGGCCCTATAATCAGCGAGCTTGCTTCTGTCGGAATCAAAGCCGGCGTTGAGGCTGGGAAGATTGCAGTCAAGGTGCCCTGCACCATAGTCAGGGAAGGCGAGAAGATTAAGCCGAAGGTTGCCGAGGTCCTGGCCAAGTTCAACATCCAGCCGATGGAGATAGGGCTTAACCTTGTTGCTGCCCTTGAAAACGGCATCATTTACGACAGGAAGGTCCTGTCAGTTGACCCTGCCGCTTACATTACCGAGCTCATTACTGCGGCGTTGGAGTCGCGCTCGCTTGCCGTGGAAGTTGGCTTCCCTGCTGCCGAAACAATCGCCCAGCTCATTACGAGGTCTGCAAGGCAGGCAAGGCACGTTGCCAAGGGACTCGGAATCGTCATGCCTGAGCTTGCAGAGGAAACTGTTGGCAAGGCCGGCCTTGAGGCAGCTGCCATTGAAGGCATGATCAAATTTCCGGCTGATGCAAGCGGCGCTGGCGCTGCAGGCAAGATAAGCCAGGAGTTTAAGGAAGAGATTGCTGCCGAGAAGAAGCAGCGCGAGAGCGTCAGCCATGATAAGGCCGAAGAGCTTGCAGGGGAGCTTAAGAAGAAAGGAACATTGAGGGAATGATAAAGTTTCCAAATTCAACAGCAAAGCCGCAACAGCAATCGTTGCAGCCGTTGCTGAAAGGGATAGCTTTAAAAATAAACCGATACCCACGTCGACAGCAGTCAGCGGGTTACGAACAGGAGGGATGATTAAAATGGGAATGGAATACGTGTATGCGGCTCTGCTTTTGCACAAGGCTGGGCACAAGGTTGAGGAAGGCGCTTTGGGAAAGGTTCTCGAGGCAGCCGGTGTCAAGGCAGATGTTGCAATGTCGAAGGCTGTTGTTGCCTCTCTTGACGGCGTTGATATTGACAAGGCCATCAAGGAAGCAGCTGTCCAGCAGGTAGCTGTTGCTGCCCCTGTAGCTGGTGCTGCCGCTGGCGGAAAGCACGAGGGAAAGCCTGAGGCCAAGAAGGAAGACGAGAAGAAATCCGTAGAAGAGGCAGCCGCAGGGCTGTCAGCGCTGTTTGGGTAAGGGTTCTCTTTCTTTTTTATCTTTTAAAAGATTCTGCCCAAGACTGCAAGGCATTGATAGCTCCAGGCCCTTGAATTACAACATAACTTATTTTTTTGTCTTGAAGAGTATGCTGAATCACTGACCAAGGCATTATATGCCAATTCCCGACAACGGCTATTACAGGAACTTTACCATGCTGAACATTTGAAGTTATTAGTTTAGCCATATACGCCTCCCTTAAAGGACTGACTGCGTGTTGATATAAATCATAATCAGGGATTTGGCAACCGAGCGCATTGAGAAGCTTCATAATATGGTCATCAAACCCCTCCCGCGTAGCCAGCGTATCTTTATCTCCCGCTTTTCGGTGAGGAACATCTAACCCGCTTACCTCAACGCCGTACCTTTCACGCCAACCAATTATCCTTGTATATTCTGGATGATAGGTTTCGTTAGTGGCCACTCGTTCGTGCAAAACTAATACTGGCCTCACAACAGAAATAAGCTCTTCTTGTAAGTCCAGCGATTCTGGTGCATGTTTTTCACCAACTAACACTACATCCGGATTATCGCCAACCACGCTGTAGCCATAATTCTCGCGTTTTACAATTTTCAGTATCTGTTCTAAATCAACCATGCTCCCGAGTAATGCTGCCGGTTATAAAAACCTTTCGATTACTGCCACTGTTCAGAAGTAACTATTCCTCTTTTTTATTTTTTTGCCTAGCACGAAAAATAAGAAAAAAACGGGTTCCGAAAACAGGTAGACGAACCCGAAAGTTACTTCACCAGCCATCCAAAGCTAGATTGACTTACTTATATTTAAACTTTCCGTCTCAATTCTGCCGCAAAAGTCAAATGTTTGAATAATTTTTCCAATACTTTCGGATAAATTTCAAAATGTCGCTTTTATTTTGAAAAAATTACGGGAATAATTGAAATATTTACAATAACCTTGAAAGTATTCCGAAAAAATCACAGAAAGACATATTAAAATCAATCCCGGTATTGTCCATGGCTGGAATTATTCTGGCCGCAGGTTATGCAATGCCGGAGTGGCGGAATCAGGTAGACGCGCTCCCCTGATAAGGGAGGGGCTTTCACCAGCCATCCGGGTTCAAAACCTTCTCCAAAGGAAGGTGACAATCCCGGCTCCGGCGCATAGACCTGTTAAACTTTAAAACGTCAAACTTTTTATACTAAAAACAGGGAATGACGTGTCATGAGTGACTCAGGCAGCGATGCAAACCAGGAAAATCGCGAAGGCGTGTCAGCAAAGGAGCTCTCCGCAGTTTTGTCGAAAGACAGCAGGGCTGTGCGTGAGCTGCAGTCAAGGCTTTCAAATCTTGGCGGCAGCCGCTCCACTGTTGGCAGGCAGCTGCGTGATATTGGCAGCGAGCTGCGAGTTCTTGTTCCAAAGATTTCCGGGCTTAAGTCCGCGAGGGATAAGGAAACTGCCGCTGTCAAGGAGCTTAAGGCAAAGCGCGAGCAGGCCAATAATGAGGCAAGGTTGCTGGGTCCTGAGGTGAGAAAGGCGCTTGACGCCAAGGAGGCTGCAGTCAGCAGCCTGTCCAAGTCAAAAGGCAATGCTGGCAGAAAGTCTGCGAGCCAGCTTTATTCCGAAATGGAAGACCTTGAAATGAAAATAATCACAGAGGCCATGCCGTTCAGCAAGGAGCAGGAAATAATGAAGGTCATAAAGGAAAAAAGGAAGCAGCTTGAGGCCGTGAAGGCATTCTCAGACGCCATGAAGTCGCACAGGGAGCTGTTCTCAAAATTCTCTGAATTGAGGAGGCAGTCGTATGCTTTTCATGCAGAGCTTCAGAAGCACGCAGCAGAGAGCCAGCGCTTTCATGAGGAGATGATCAAGCTTATTCCCAGGATTAAGGAGCTTAGGCAGAGGAGGAAATCGCTTGTCGGGCAGTTTGGCTCTGTTAAGCAGGAATACACTACAGCTGAGACTTCGCTACAGGAAAAGCTTCACGAAATCTCAGACGTTAAGGAAAAGCTTGACACAATAGCAGCAGCAAGGAAAAAGGCCGAGGTTGAGCAAAAGGAGTCGTTTTTGACTCAAAAGCTGAAGAGCGGCAAGAAGCTCACGGCAAGGGATTTGATTATGCTGCATGGCAAATGATTTTTGCTTCCTCTTTTTCCGAACAGCAACGTTTATATACCGCCTCTTTTTCCGCTTATTGTGACCTGTGATTAATGACGGCGCAAGGCGCCTGAATGAGGTAGTGTTTCTTGCTACCGGATTAGTTTGAATGTGAAGGTGATGTTAAATGGCTGATGATGGATTGAGCAACAGGGCTTTGGAAGCTGTTGAGCTTGCGAGAACCACTGGAAAGCTTAAGAGGGGAACCAATGAGGTTACCAAGGCTATCGAGAGGGGCACGGCAAAGCTGGTTGTTGTTGCAAAGGATGTCAGCCCTCCTGAGATAGTCATGCACCTGCCGCTTCTTGGGAAGGAAAAGGGCATTCCTGTCGTGGAAGTCCCCAGCAAGGAGGAGCTTGGCGCTGCTGCCGGCCTTAGCGTGCCTGCAGTGAGCATTGCAATTGTCCAGGAAGGCGAGTCAAAGGCAATCGTCAAGGAGATTGCTGAAGAGTTCAAGTCAAAGTAAATTTTTTCCCCAAGTGATTTTTTATGGTTGAAAAAAAGATGGCAACAAAGAAGGAAGAGAAGGAAACTGCCCCTGCCGCTGCTGTGCAGGCTGGCGGCAAGAAGCCAGAAGCCAAGCCGGGAGCGCCTGCTCCGAAGGAGGAAGTCAAGGGCTCGGTTTTCTTTACCTTTGCAGTTCCCGCAAGGGTTGAGGAGATTGTCGGCAGGACTGGCACAAGGGGTGAGGCCATCCAGGTCAGGTGCAAGGTTCTTGAAGGCCGTGATTCCGGCAAGGTTTTGCGAAGGAATGTTAAGGGCCCTATCCAGCTTGGTGACGTGCTGATGCTTCGCGAGACAGAAATTGAGGCTCGCCCATTGAATCAGGGAAGAAAGTAAAATGTCAAGATGCAGCTTTTGCGGCAACGAGATTGAAAAGGGAACAGGCCTTATCTTTGTTGAGAAGATAGGCAAGGTTCACCACTACTGCTCCTCAAAGTGCGAGCGTAACGTTCTTCTTGGAAGGAAGCCCAAGCATGTCCGCTGGACCCAGGAGTTCAAGAAGCTGAAAGGCAAGCTCTCAGCCGAAGCGCAGAAGGAAGCACTGCAGCAGGAAGCGCAGGGAAGCGGCGAGACTGTGAAGCACAAGATGGGGCTCTCCGGCGCAGCCGCGAAGAAGCTCAAGGGCGGGGCTTAAGTTTTTCTTTTTCTGCAATAAAAAAACTTATATAGTGGGAGTTCGCAAGCTGCTTCTATGATAGAGCGCACCTTGGTATTGTTGAAGCCCGATGCAGTTCAGAGGGGCATCATGGGAAGGATTCTTGGCAGGTTTGAGGACGCTGGCCTTAAGGTCGTTGGGATGAAGATGGTGTGGGTGGACAAGAAGTTTGCCCTGAAGCATTATACTGAGGAGCTTGCGAAGAGGGCCGGTGCCCATGTAAGGCAGATGATTGCCGAGTTCCTGACTACAGGCCCTGTTGTTGCCATGGTTGTTGAAGGCGTTAACGCAATCGAGAACGTGAGGAAGATGGTAGGCTCAACCGAGCCTAAGTCAGCTGCGCCTGGCACGATTCGGGGCGATTTCAGCCACGTGAGCTACGGCTATGCCGACAAGAAGAAGTCTCCTGTGAAGAACCTTGTTCACGCTTCTTCCAGTGCAAAGGACGCGGCTGCCGAGATTAAGCTTTGGTTCACGCCAAAGGAGCTTCATTCGTACAAGACTGTCCACGACGTCCACATACTATGATCTCAGACTCGCTTGAAGGGATTATTATGAACATTGTTCTGCTTGGGCCTCCGGGAGTGGGAAAGGGCACTGTCGCTGAGATTCTGACAGGGAAGTATAAAATCCCGCACATCTCAACAGGCAACATGCTGAGGGAGGCTGTGGCCAAAGGCACTTCACTTGGAACAAGGGCGAAGGTTTACATTGACGCCGGTCAGTTGGTGCCGGACGAACTCGTAACAACAATGGTCAGAGACAGGGTTGCCCAGCCGGACTGCAGCAAGGGCTTTATCCTTGACGGATACCCGCGCACATCAGCACAGGCAAGGGCTCTGCAGGAATTCGCGGCAATTGATGTCGTCCTAAACTTCACGGCACCACCCAAAACCATCATTGAACGAATCAGCGGCAGGAGGACGTGCAGGACGTGCAGCGCAACCTACCACATAAAATACTCCCCGCCAAAAAAGGAAGGTGCCTGTGACAAGGACGGAGGAGAGCTTTACCAGCGCTCTGACGAGAAGCCCGGCATAATCACCGAGCGCTTGAAGGTTTACGAGGAGCAGAACAAGCCGCTTATCGACTATTACCGCAACGAGGGGCTTTTGTCCGACATAGATGCCAGCTACCACATAACTGAGATTGGCAAGATTGTGAAGCAGTGCGAACTTACTATTAGTAAAAGCCAATAATCCTTAACAGTAACCTTTAAAAACGCCCTCAAAATTGCTGCTTCTATGGCGATGGATGAGAAAATTGTTGACAAGATTGTGAGGCTGAGCAGTGACCCTGTGCACATCAGGAACATCTGCACATCCGCTCACATTGACCATGGAAAGACGACCTTTTCAGATAATTTGATTGCCGGCGCTGGGATGATGTCTTCTGAGACGGCAGGAAGGCAGCTTGTTCTTGACTTCAAGCCTGACGAGCAGGCGAGAGGCATTACGATTGATGCTGCTAACGTTTCCATGGTCCACACTCTTGAGGGGCAGGACTACCTCATTAACTTGATAGACACCCCTGGCCACGTTGACTTTAGCGGTGATGTCACGAGGGCAATGAGGGCCATTGACGGCACCATCCTTCTTGTTGACGCTGTTGAGAGTGTCATGCCCCAGACCGAGACTGTGCTTAGGCAGGCCCTTCGCGAGAGGGTGAGGCCCTGCCTTTTCATTAACAAGGTTGACAGGCTTCTGAGGGAGCTTAAGCTTACTCCTGACAAGATGCAGGAGCGCTTCCTTAAGATTATAACTCACGTTAACAAGCTCATCAGCAGCCTTGCCGAGCCGGAATATAGGGAGAAGTGGCAGGTTGATGTCAATGATGGCTCGGTTTGCTTTGGCTCTGCCTTTCACCGCTGGGCGCTCTCTATCCCTTACATGAAGGCAACAGGCCTGTCATTCAAGGACGTTATTGAAACATATGCAGACGAGCCTGGCCAGGAGGGCAGGATTAAGGAGCTCGCCAAGGAGGCGCCCCTTCACAGGGTCGTGCTTAACATGTCCATAAAGCACCATCCTAATCCGAAGCAGTCTCAGGCTTACCGCATTCCGAAGCTCTGGCACGGCGACCTTGAGAGCGAGGCCGGCAAATCCCTTATAAGCTGCGACCCGAACGGCCCTGTTGTTTTTGTCTGCACAAAAATAGTCATCGACAAGAATGCCGGCGAGGTTGCGGCAGGCCGCTTGTTTTCAGGGACTGTGAAACAGGGCCAGGACCTTTTCCTTATCGGCGGTAAAAAGCAGGTGAGGGCGCAGCAGGTTTTTGTTTATAACGGCCCGAAGCGGGAGCAGGTTGATGGGATTGCATCCGGCAATGTTATTGGCATTGTTGGCTTGAAGGGGGTTTTTTCAGGCGAGACTGCAAGCTCTGACCCGGACATCGAGCCATTTGAAGCTATCAAGCACATCTTCGAGGCCGTAGTTACAAAGGCCATTGAGGCCAAGCGTCCTGGCGACCTTCCCAAGCTTGTTGAAGTGCTCAGGCAGGTCAGCAAGGAGGACCCTACCCTTGTTGTTGAGATTAATGAGGAAACAGGTGAGCATCTTATCAGCGGGATGGGCGAGCTTCATCTTGAGGTTATTGAGAACCGCATCCTCACTGATAAGGGCGTTGAGGTCAAGACCTCGCAGCCGATTGTTGTTTTCAGGGAAACCATTTCCAAGCCGTCGCAGGAGTTTGAGGGCAAGAGCCCG
>JACPIH010000030.1 GCA_016188155.1 Candidatus Woesearchaeota archaeon
AAGAGGTGTGAGATGAAAAAAAGGGCGGCTGCGGCTAAGAGAACGTTAAAGGCAAAGATAAGTGAAATTTCTCCAGTCCTGAATGGGGAGCCTGCTGAGAGCGCTTTCAACATCGAGCCTTTGCCAGCCACGTTCACTCTGATAAGCATCCTTGGGCTGATAATTACGACAGTTTTTACGGTATCAGGCAGGCTGGACCTGAGCTGGGGGGTCGCTTTTGACCTAGTGTTCGGGCTTATGTTTGTAGCGTCAATGATATCAATAACGCCCAAGTTCTCAAAGGATTAATTAACGATTAATCAGCAAGCTGCATTATTTATTCACAAACTTCTTAAAATGGTGTCGTTTCCTTCTTTGGGATGGGAATGCTAAAGCTGGCTGTGGCTGCTATTGTTGCTTTCATGCTTGCCTTAAATGCGGCAGGCGCAGCTGCTGCAAGGGACGTTGATGGCAGGGAGTACAGCCTCAAGCTTCTTGCTGTTTCCCAAGAGGAGAATATTGGCATTACAGCCAACCTCTTTCTAAGGATATCCCCCGGCACGGGCAATGTTTTCATAGAGTCAGAGCCTGTCACAAAGCTCGATACAAGAATATCAACGAAGCTTGCAAAGGAGATAGCGTGCCAGAGCCTGCCCGGCTTTTCTGAAAGGTGCGACAGTTACGATTTCTTTTACACTATAGACGCAAATGCCTCCCTGATTGGAGGGCCAAGCGCTGGCGCCGCAGCCGCTGCCCTGGCGATTGCTGCTGTTGATGACGCCCCGATAAGCCAGTCCGTTGCTGTTACAGGCACAATAAATTCTGGCGGCCTTGTTGGCCAGGTTGGCGGCCTGAAGTCAAAGATTGATGCTGCTGCCGAAGCCGGCCTTGCAGAGGTTCTTATCCCGGATGGGGAGCGGTATGCGAAAATCATTGTTGTAAACAGCTCAACAAAAGCAAACAGCACGCAAGCCCTCGACCTTGTCGAGTACGGCAAACCTTTCAGGATAAACGTGGTTGAGGTCAGCAGCCTGGAGGAAACGCTCCTACACCTTACCGGAAGGAACTATTCTTTTGAGGAAAAAGGCCTTGAGATTAGCAGCGATTATTCAAAGGTAATGAATGGCCTTGCTTCTGAGATATGTGAGCGCAGCAGCAAGCTTGCATCGGGGATAGCAGCGACGGATTTTGGGCATATTGAAAAATCACAGAAGCTGAATTCGTCTGGCGAGATAGAAAACCTTGGGAAAGTGCTTGAGGCTGCAAACAACCTGACATCAGATGGCGTAAAGGAGAAAGACAAAGGGAACTTTTATTCTGGAGCGAGCATGTGTTTCGGCGCAAATGTCCGGCACTCATACTTGTCCATTCTCGGCAAAAACATAAGCGTTCAGGATGCGCTGCGGCAGGTTAACCTTACTTATGAGGATGCTGCTGGGTTTGAAAAAAGCATCCCTGGCGCAACAACCCTTGCCGGCATGCAGGTGAGGGGCACGGTAAAGGAGAGGCTGTCAGAAACAAGGCAGCTGCTCCAGCTCAGCTCAGAGGACTTGAAGAATGGAAATTATAATGACGGCATTTACCGCCTTGCTTACGCAAAGGAGCGCCTTGGAAGCGCAATGGCCTGGAACCGTTTCCTTAAATCATACCGCAGTTCAAAGCCAGCGGTTCCTTCATTTGAGTTTGATGGCAACAAGAATAATACGCTTAGGGACGGCTGTGTCACGAGGCTGCAGGAGGCAGATGAGCACATGCAGTACCTGGACATTTATCTTCCGGGCATGCTAAAGAGCAGTGAGGAGCTTGGCCCTGTTTATTCCTATCTCAGGGAGGGAGACTACTCATCGTGCATTTACCGCGCAAGCCTGGCGAAGGCCAGAGCTAATGCGATGCTTAGCGCATTAAGCGTTTCAGAGAACATAACCTCGCTCGTTGGCAAAAAGCTAAGGGCTGCAAAGGGCAGCATTGTCAGGCAGACTGCCAAGGGCGATTTCCCGATAATAAGCTACAGCTATTACGAATATTCGGCCTCGCTCATGCAAACAGACCCGCCTTCTGCCCTGCTTTTTGCAGAGTACGCCCTTGAGCTGAGCAACCTTGACATTTACCTCAAAAGCGATATGAAAATGAAAAGCAATGCGAATGATAAAAATAAAGCCGCTGCTTTTGCTGTTGGTTTTGCAGCATCCCTTGCCGCAACTGCCCTTTTCTTTTTGGCGAAAAAGGCATTCGGCAGGAATAAAAAGAGGATGATTATAGTTAGAAAACGGATTAAGCCAGTCAAGCATTGAGGTTAAAGTAAGTTAATGTCATGATTTTCTCAGAACTAAACCCTGGGCGGCCCCACTGTAAGGCGGGGACGCCTGGGCAAAAAGAGGTGATAATGATAAGGAAGCTTAAGGAAGCTGCCATCCACCCCAGATGCTCAGTTTTCTACTTTACAGTGGTATAGCTACTATTTAAACTTTTCTGTTGTTGAGTATACAAGAGTAGTAACAGCATGGTGGCGGCATTGCTGCGCTGGGCTTCAAAAACAGCCTTGACTGCAATGTTTAATAAAAGCCACAGAAGTAGTGCTGATTTATGGAAGTAAGAAGCCAGAAAGCCATGAATTGCGGAAGGTGCGGCTCAAGTCAGCGTTTGGAAGCGGTTGAGTACTGCGGCTCGTGCCTGTGCAGGGTGGTTGAGCACCGGGTAAAGAAGGCCCTGTCAAAAAACCTGGCCGGCTTCAGGGACTCGAAAGGGAAGCTTGCAGTTGTAATTGCGTGTCCTGACCCTGGCTCACTTCAATGCATAACTGCAGCTTACCTTGTCAGGAGGCTGTTTGGCGCTGCTGCCGACATCAGGTCCACTAGTGAGAGTGGCTTGCCAAAGGCGCTGAAAAATAAAAACAAGGCATTCATTACGCCAATGTGCGCTGACGATTTGGCAACAGCGTTCGTGCGGTTATTGATAGACAATGGCGGCAAGGCTGCCAAAATAGAAACTGCCCACACAATAAACGTTCTTGAGTCTGTAACTGAGAAAGAGCTCGCGTACTATGCGGAGATGAAAAAGATTAAATACAGAGAGAAAGAGAAAGGTGCTTTAAAGCTGCAGCTACAGAATCTTCAGGCGCGCTATCCCGGAACCGTAGAGGCGCTTGCCAGGTCTGGAAGGCACCTTTTGGGAAGTGGCAGGGTTAAAAATGGATAAGGTCACGAAGAGGAAGCTACTTGTTTTCTTTTTTGGACTGCTGCTTGTCTCCTTCCTTACTGTTGTTGGAACAGTGGCTTTTTTTAATGAAGTGGCTATAGCTGCTTTTGTGAGGAACATCTTTATCATTGACGCTGTTTTCGTTGTGCTGTACGTTGCCTGGATAAAGCTGCACAGGGGCTATGAAACAATTTACAAGTCTGGCCTTGACCTTGAAGATAAAAAATAATCCGGCTCAGTTGAATTCTTTTCGCTTTTTCTCCCTTTTTCCGGAATTTCTGCCAGCTTATGGAAATTATTGCGGAGTTTACCGCATTTCTTCCCTAAACCGCAGGCGTAGGCATAATAACCCATAGCTGCTTTTCATTGTTATGAACTACGTTAGGCTGCAGCTGCTATTGTGCTTAATCATAATCGTATCAGCTTACGGCTGCAGCAGCACAGAACTTGGCAGTAAATATACCGCAAAAGAAGAGGCATTTAACTACACAGTCCATTTCTGCAGCCAGGATGATTGCATTCAGAAGGTTGCCACACAGCTGCACAGTGCCAAAGAATCCGTGAAGTGCGCCTTTTACGCTGTTGATGGGCGGGTAACCGGGAATATTTCACCATCGGCAGCTGCAGACATAGTTGTGGACGAGAACACCAAAGTCGCGGCTGCAAATTTCGGCAACGCAATTGTACATAGAGCCAAGTCAAAAGGAATAATGCACAACAAGTACTGCATAATAGACAACAGCACAATACTGACAGGCTCATTCAACCCCACTGCCGCAGCAAAAAACGACTACAACAACATAATCATAATAAATTCAACCGCCCTGGCATCCTTTTACAGCAGCAACTTCGAAAAGCTTGAGCTCAGCAGCAAGGAAACCCAAGTCGCAAATCCTGCATCAGCAGGATTGTGCAGTCGGCTACCGCCGACTTGCGTGCAAAGCAGGGAAACACCAACAACTGCCGCAGTTGCGGGCCAAAAAGCCGCTTACAAAACAGCATTGCTTAACACAACGCCCGTTGAAGTTTACTTCTGCCCCGAGGATGACTGCGCCTCAGCCGTGATTAAACAGCTGAAAAAAGCCAACAGCAGCATTATCTTTGCCTCTTACTCATTCACTCATCCTGAGCTGGCTAACGAGCTCATAATCAGAAGAAGCGCGGGAATTTCTGTTTTCGGGATGATAGAAAAGTCCACAACCGGCAGCAGATACTCAAAGCACGCGGCAATGGCTGCAAACGGCATAGATGTTAAGCTGGAACCGTCGAAAAGGCTGATGCACCACAAGTTCTTCGTCATAGACAACGAGACTGTCATTACAGGCAGCTTCAACCCGACACAGAACGCGGATGAAAGAAACGACGAAAACGTGATAATCATAAAAGACAAAGAATTGGCTGAAAAGTACTTAGGGGAATTTGGCAGGCTGTATCTTTCAAGCCTTTCTTGATTAATTTTAAATACTGGCTCAAAATCTTACTTCTGCATCTGGAAATGACAAACCTCGTAATAGTCGGCTCGGTAGCCCTTGACACTGTCAAAACGCCTTTCGGGCAGGTCAAAGACGCTTTAGGAGGCGCGGCAACCTACGCTAGCTATTCTGCCTCATTCTTTACAAAGCCAGCCATAACTGGGATTGTTGGCATAGTAGGCAAGGATTTTCCAAATCAGCATTTGCAGCTTCTGCAGCAGCGAAGTATAAGCACAGAAGGCGTAAAGGTTGACAACAAAGGCAAAACGTTCAGGTGGGAAGGCTACTACGAATACGACATGAACGAAGCAAAGACGGTAAAGACAGAGCTTGGAGTGTTTGCCGATTTCAAGCCGCAGCTGCCGGGCAGCTATGAGGATGCGGAATACGTGTTCCTTGCCAATATTGACCCTGAGCTGCAAATGGAAGTATTGCGGCAGGTGAGGAAGCCAAAATTAACGCTTTTAGACACTATGAATTACTGGATAAATAACAAACGCTCGCAGCTGCTGGAAGTAATCAAAAATGTTGATGTTCTGCTGCTGAACGACGGCGAAGCAAGGCAGCTTTTCGAAACCCCGAGCCTGGTAAAAGCAGCAGCCGCAGCACTGAAACTGGGGCCAAGGTTCATAATAATAAAGAAAGGCGAGCACGGCGCCCTGCTTTTCAGCGAGGGCAGCCACTTCTCTGCCCCAGGATATCCCCTTGAAAACATTCGGGACCCAACAGGCTGCGGCGACAGCTTTGCGGGAGCACTAATCGGATATTTGGCTAAGAACGGCACCAGCAATGAAAAAGACATTAGAAAAGCAATAATTTACGGGTCTGTTGTCGCATCGTTCAACGCAGAAGATTTTAGTCTGGAGCGGCTGAGAAGACTAACATATGCAGAAATAGAGAAACGATACGGCGAATTCAAGCGCATACGGGAGTTCTAGGAAGCTAAGAAGCCCGGGGGTCTTTCCAGTCCTTGCCAAACACAGTATACCCTGTTACCGGAGGAACATCCACTTTGAGCTCACCGCAGGTCGCGTTTTTAGACCCTTCGGGAAGGGCGTATTCCTCGCCACCGCACACAACCATCACTTCGTTACGGCAATAATTCTCAGACATCTGGGTCTTCTCACACACTCCGACAGTCATCGTCTTAAAAATTACCGGGCCGGCACCCGCGGCAGGCTGCCCGGCGCCAATGATAGAGGCAGTGATAGAGCCAGTAGAAAGGGACATGTAGGAATTCGTATTTGCGGCAAGCATGGCTAACGCTATCGTCAACGCCCACATAATTGCAAGAATAGCCAGCCGTCTTTTCAGCCTCAATTCAATCCCCCACCTAATCTGAAAGCATAATGTTTCAGAACAATATAAGCTTTTCTATCTTTAGCCACTTTAAAGTGGTCATTCTTTTTGGCAGCGGCTCTTTGCAAAGGCGCGAAAATTATATATAAAGGCGCTTTTCAGCGTTTGCCATGAATGAAACCCAAAACTACTGTGTTAAAGACCTCTCGCTTGCAGAGCAGGGTCTGAAGAACATTGAGTTTGCCGAGCGCGAGATGGGAGCGCTGCTGAAAGTGCGCGAGCGGTTCACTAGGGAAAAGCCGCTGAAAGGGCTGCGTGTAGGAATGGCACTTCACCTCACCAAGGAAACGGCTGTTCTTGCCAGGACATTGATTGCCGGAGGTGCTGATGTTGCCATCTCAAGCTGCAATCCGCTTTCAACGCAGGACGATGTTGCGGCTGCCCTCGCAAAATCAGGCATCAAGGTTTTCGGCTACAAGGGCGAAAACAAGGAGGATTACTACAAGTTCATTAACGCCGTGATTGCAACGAAGCCAAACATTACGATTGATGACGGCTGCGACCTTGTAACAGAGATTCACAACAAGCACCCGCAACTGATAAAAGACATAATCGGAGGGGCAGAAGAAACATCTACAGGCGTAATAAGGCTCAAGGCAATGGAAAAAGACGGCGCGCTCAAGTATCCGGTTGTTGCGGTTAATGACAATAAGACAAAGCATCTTCTGGATAATTACGTGGGCACTGGCCAGTCTGCCATTGACGGGTTAATAAGGGCAACAAACATCCTCCTTGCCGGGAAAAACTTTGTCGTGTGCGGTTACGGCGACTGCGGCAAGGGTGTTGCGCTGCGAGCGAAAGGATTGGGGGCTAATGTCATTGTTGCCGAGGTCAATCCATTCAGGTCAATCCAGGCTGTTTACGACGGTTACAGAGTTATGCCAGTCACCGAAGCAGCAGCGATAGGTGACATCTTCATCACAGTCACTGGCAACAAACACGTTCTGGGAAAAGAACACTTTGAAAAAATGAAGGATGGTGCAATCGTTGCCAACGCTGGGCATTTTGATATCGAGATTGACCTTGTCGCTCTGAAGAATATGAGCAAGGAAGTAAAACAGGTCAGGCAGTTTTTGGAAGAGTATAAGCTTGGAAGCAAATCAATCTTTGTGGCCGCACAAGGACGCCTTGTGAATCTTTCTGCAGGAGAGGGCCATCCCAGCGCTGTCATGGCAACTTCATTCTGCGGGCAAGCTCTCGCAGTTGAATACCTCGTGAAGAACAAAGGCAAATTACCAGTTTCTGTAATAACGCTGCCGGAAGAGATTGATGACACTATCGCAAGGCTGCAGCTTGAAGCCATGGGCGTAAGGATTGACTCTATGACAAATGAGCAGAAGAAGTACGTTGAAAGCTGGCAGGAAGGGACTTAATTCACTTCCTCAGCGCATCATAAAAAATATCGAAAATTGGAGTTGCGGTCGTAGCAACATAGAAGTCTGCCTTGATGCCTGTGCAGATTTTTCCGATTCTGGCTATGTGCTGCTCGAGCTTGTTTTCGTATTCGACAACGAGCTTTGGCCCTATGTAAGTCCGCATCGTGTCTGTTGACTCTGCGTCCTTGAGCTTGACATCCCCTTCAAGGGGGAGGTCTTTTTCTGTTGGCGATAGGACCTGTATCACTTTTATTTCATGCCTGCCGGAGGCGAGCGCCAGCAGCCCATCCCGAATCTCGTCTATGTCGAACAGGAAGTCCGAAACAATGACCAGGTATGCCCTGCTTGTGAGGTATTTCCTGTATTTTAGCATCATGTCACCGAATCTGCCCTTGTCTTTTGGCTTTACGCTGTTGAGATAGTCTATCATGCTTGCAAGGTGGCCTAGCCCTTTTCTTGGCCGGAACACGTTGATGTCTTCTGAGAAGGTTGCGAACTGGAATTTTTCGTTCTCGCGAAGGGCAAGGTGCGCGAATCCCACTCCGAGCATGCCGCCATACTCAAACTTTGTTACTGGCGTTCCGTAGTTCATGCTTGCGCTGGAATCCACAATGGCATGCATGACAAGGTTGCGCTCTTCCTCATACCTTCTTATGTAGAGGTTGTCTGTCCTTGCGTAAACCTTCCAGTCAATAAGCCTGAAGTCGTCTCCCGGAGCGTATATCCTGTAGTCCTTGATTGTTGCCCCGCTTCCTGTGTAGAGGGATTGCCTTCTGCCTGTATAGTCGGAAGTTACTTTTTTGCTGATTATGAGCCTGAACCTGTCCAGCGCGTCCAAGAATTCAGTTGTTATCATTTTACTTTGTCAAGGAGTATCTTGACTGCGCCGTCCTGCGTTAGGCCTTTTCTTTCTGCCTCAAAATTAAGGATTATTCTGTGCCTAAGCACAGGGTATGCCATTGCCCTTACGTCTTCTATGCTTACGTGGTTTCTGCCGCTTATCAGAGCCCTGGCTTTTGAGGCAAGGACCAGCCCGGTGGATGCCCTTGGCGATGCCCCGTACTCGATGATGTCTTTCCTGTTCCTTGTCTCGTTTATCAGTGTTACTATGAACTGTTTTATGTCTGAGCTTATCGGCACCTGCCTTGTCAGCGCCTGGAGGTCGAGCAGCTGCTCTTTTGAAAGCACGACCTTGAGTTTTCTCTCCCTGTCTTCTCCTGTGTACCTGTTGACTATCTCCATCTCCTCGTCAAAGCTCGGATAAGTAACCTTGATTTTAAGCAAAAATCTGTCCGCCTGTGCCTCGGGCAATGGATATGTTCCCTCTTGCTCGATTGGGTTCATCGTCGCTAAAACAAAGAACGGTATGTCAAGCTTGTATGTTGTGTTGCCCACTGTGACCTGCTTCTCCTGCATTGCCTCCAGCAAAGCGGACTGCGTTTTTGGCGTTGCCCTGTTTATCTCGTCAGCAAGCACAACATTGGCAAATATTGGGCCAGGGTGGAATTTGAATTCCCTTTTGCCGTCGTGCTCTTCCAGGACGTATGTTCCGGTTATGTCTGAGGGCATGAGGTCTGGCGTGTTTTGTATCCTGCTGAACCTGAGGTCCATAATCCTCGCCAGTGTCCTTACAGTCAGTGTCTTGGCAAGTCCCGGGTATCCCTCAAGGAGCGCGTTTCCGTCAGCAAGCACCGCAGACAGGACCTGGGTAACCATTTCCTGCTGGCCAACAATTACTTTTCCAACCTCTTCAAAAATGTCGTCAAAAAGCTTCTTGTAAGCTAGCATTAATTAAACGACCTCCTTTTTGCTGATTAGCTGGAATCACAACCTCATAACGTATTAATAAATGTTGCTGTAGCCATCTCACCCTGTTTTAAATTTTTTAAGCTCGTTCTCAATTTTTGTCTTGTCTTCGATGTACGTTTTCGTGCTTATCAGGCCTTCAGAAAAGCCCTGTTCCAGGACCTTAAGCTTTTTCTCAAGAGTGATTTGGCTTGCTGGCTTGGCGGTGGTTGCAGCAGTTGCCGGCTTAACAGCAGGAAGCCTAGGTTTAGCGGCTGCTGGCTGTTTTTGCTCTGTTGTTTTCCTAGCAGCTGGCCTGGTTGCGGCTTGGCGCCCAAAAAACGATTTGTTCGGGAGGTGATGACGGATTATCTCTGCCACTGACACAAACGTGAGCAGCGCTGTGAGTACCATAAATGACAGCAGCAGGATAAAAAGGATGTTTGCGCCTATCGGGGCTGCCTTTCCAAGCTTTAGCGGGCTTACGACGTTAAAGGTATCGCTGCCTACCCCGACAGTTGTTCCTTCCAGCTGCACTACGGCAAACATGTAGTACTGGCCAGGGGGGAGGTCTTTGGGCAGTTCGAGCACAGCCGCGAGCCCGGCTCTTGTTTCTACTGCAATGGTTTGCTGCCTGCTGGTTATCAGCTTGTCAGTAAAATCCTTTATTCCGTATATTACGCGGACGTCGAACTTTCCGGCCCCAAGCAGGTTGAATATTGCAAGGTCGGCAATGACTGAGTCCCCCGGCTGTATTGACTTTGTTTTCTGGTTTACGTTTACCAGCGTGTCGAATAGCGTCTTTAGCGGCGCAACATCCAATAAAACGTTGACTATCAGTTCTTCTGTCTCTTTTGTGCTGACGACTATTTTGCCGGAATAGGTTCCTGGCTGCGTCTGCTTGTCAACCAGGAGCAGCAGCTCAATGCTTGTTGAGTCACCTGGCTCAAGCTCCGCGTATGATGTGGCTAGTGTCAGGAAGCTGGCCAGTCCCTCGCTCCTTATGTTAAGCCCCAGCCTCTTGCCACCAGAGTTCTTGATTGAGAATGAGGTTTTTTTGAACTCCCCGGGCTTGATGAACAGCTTTAGGAGTTCCCTTGCTGCAGGGGAAACTTCAAGCGTTTTTTCGGCGGCAGCCTTCTTTTCTGAAGGCAGAACAACACCGGGTTTTTTGGCTGCTGCCAGGGTAGCGTTGCCGCCACTGCCGCCTCCCCCGCCGCCGCCTCCTGCAGCTGGTGGCGCACCTGTTTCGCAAGTGGCTGACTCTGAAGGCTTGCTAGTGGTTGTGCCGCAATGATTTGCATCTGTGCAGGTCCTTGTGCCGCAACTGGGCGAGCCAGACCATGCACCGCAGCTCCAGCTTTCAGTGCAGCTAATGCTGCCTTCCAGCCTGAAAAGGACTGTTGACGTGCTGAATCCTGAGAAGTTTGCTAATCCACCAGCAACTTGGAGGTTGAACTCTACCGTCTTGTCAACGAACTGCGTGCCATTGTACCAGTACAGTGTGTAAAATGTGTAGCTGCTGTTGACTTCTACGCTTACTGATACGTTTGTGAAGCTGTTATCCGATTCTACGGTAAGGTTTTTCTGGAAAAATGTCGTGTTAGTGAAGTTAACTGAGCTTGTAAGGCTTGGGGGGGCTGCGTCGAAAATCATTGTAGCATTAAGCGCAGAGTGGTTTGCCTCCCACGTCAGCTGGCCTCCGGCAAGGGTTGCGTTCTTTATCACACCGCTCTCATTTATTTTTACGTTCACAATCTTCTTCCAGCCTGAGGGCAAGGTTATTGTTATGTTCTGCACCCCTGTGCCGTTGTAGGTCATTTGCAAAATGATTGAGATGTTTGCACCACCGACAGAGGGGGTTATGTTCTGGACAGGCGCTGTCTGGTTAATCTTCACTGGCGGTATGGTTATGCCCACCCCAAGCTGGGCAGCGGTAGCTTCTTCGCTGCTTATGTTAAAGCTCACTGCTAAAATTACAACGGTAAAGAATGCTGTTAAAGAGTAAAACGCTGCTGCTATGCCAGACCTTCTCAGCCTTAAACAAGCCGCAGCTTTAGAAGATTTTGCGGCCCTTGCTTTTTCTTCTTTTGTAGATTCCATAAGCGATGTAGCCTGCCAGCACTAGCAGCACAATTCCCCAAAGCTTGCCTGTTTCTGTAAGGTAGTAGTTGAGGTAAAACTTGTTCGAGTCCCTTGTGATAACAACTTTGAAGCTCCTGCTGATGCCAGGCAAGACTGAGATTAAGCCTCCTGCCTGTGTTTGGAGTGGCGCAACAGTGAACCTGAAATCGTAAACGTCGCCAATCTTCGCCTTTTCAGGTGCTGTGATGTTGAAGGTTACTTTGGTGTCAAGGCTTCCAGCAGGCAAAACATACACGTCCTTGTGGTCTATTATGCTTGCGATGTTGCCGTCGCTGCTGGAATCCACCCTTGCCCTCATATCTTCCTTTTCAACGTTTTGCAAGGTGATTGTGAACATGACTGATTTCCCTTCGGTTACACCCAAGATGTTGTTCTCGATGTAAGGCGTTGAAACTCCAAGGGCATAGGCCTCAATAGTGGCTGTTAATGCGAAAATAGCAGCTAATGCCACAAAAAGGGTCACAAAAAGAAGGGAAAAACCTGTGTTCTTGACCGAAAGCTTAACCATAACATCAGCAATAACTGCGCGGGTTTATAACTTTTGCGCTGAACAGGGATTGGCAGCGATTTGGGCATCGATTGCGCAGCGGGTTTATGTTGCGAACAGCTCCCATGCCCTTGACGAGTTGTACGTTACTCCTGAGCTTAGGCCTTTGTCGCTTGGCACGTCTACGTAGATGTACAGTGTTCTGTTTCCTAGGTTGTCTGCTGCTCCGCCTGTTATCTTGTGGGGCAGCGTTGCCGATACGTTTGAAAGTAGAGCGCTGTCGGTAATGTTTCTCGGAGTTGCATTCTGCAGGTTGTCGCCAAAGCCGCCGGTTGTGCTTGCAGTTGCGTTGATGCTGAAGTTGCCGTTAAGGGCAAAGATGTCTGTTAAGCTCGCATTCAAGTTGAAAGGCGTAACGTTGAGTATTGTAAAGTCAAAGTTGCCGGTGTTATTGACAACTATGGTCAGTTCATTGTTGGTGGTTCCCAGGCTGGCTGATGACACGACACTTGTTGTCTGCAGCGTGAACGCGGATAGGCTGCTGACTGTGATATTATGCCCTGCCCCGCCTGCCACGTTTCCTGCAGTCCGTGAGTCATTGTAAGCTAGAGATCCAGCGTCGTCTTCTGCTGACAGGTTTATTTCCCAGAGCGTTGTTGAGTTGTCAAAGTAGTTGAAGACTACTATGCAGCTGTAGGCACTTGTTGTGCTGCTTGAGGCACCCACTAAACAATTGCCAGAGTTATTGGAGCGCTTTACGCCATTGAAGGTAATGTTGACTCCCACTTTAGCGTCGTTTATGTTGGCAGTCCCGTCAGAATCTGTGACGTTGAAAGCTACGACGAATTGCGTCGTCGTGCTGCCATCGCTTAGGGTTATTGTCCCATTTAGCGCAACGCTGTTGTTAAACACGATAGGGGCAGTGTTCCCTGTGGTGACAGCAACAAACAGGCTCTTTGGCCCGACCTGGGCTGCGATTACGCCCCCGACCAAAACCAGCAGGAATAAGGCTGCGGGAATATAGATGTCCCTCAGGCGCCCCTTTTTCAAATTGTCCATAACTGTCAACCTTGAGATGAATTAATTTGAATTAATTTCGGATTAGTCAATATTTGCGAACATATCCTGATATACTAAACACAACACCAGTTTTACTTAACAGTATATTAATCTACCATTCTCAATCACTCTTATATTTAAAGGTTTCGAAAAGAGGCCAGTTTCATTTTTCGCCTTCTTCCCAAAAAATTACACGCATCACACACATATCATAGGTTATTTTACATTAAAAATAGGTATAATACTGGAAAAGCTTATAAATATGACATACAAAATGGGATAATAGCATCCAAAGTAGCCACCACCGCACTGCTACATCACACTCATACACACAAAATAAGTAAATATTTATAAAGAAAACATACAAAATAGGAAGACATAGGAAGACTGTCCGATGTAACGGCGCGGCCTGAATCGGTACAATCAGGCACCATGCCACAGTTACACACAAAATAGGTAAAACTTTATAAAGAAAACATACAAAATAAGCTTAGGTAGCCAGATTGGGAAATCCTGAAAGAGGTGTGGACAGCAGGGGGTCTGCTAGTGACATTGCCCGTGATATTTCTTCCCGGATTTCTTCCCAGATAATCAAAAAGGCTGTTGAGGAGCTCTGCGCCAGGCTGGGCCTTACAGAGAAAGAGGTTCTGCAGCTCCTGAAGGAACGAAAGGATACAGTGCAGATTCCTGTTTCTATATTCTCAAACAAGGCCCTTAGCGGCTTGGAGCTCGTCTGCAAATACCTGAAGGATGAGCTCGGCATCAGGATTTCGGACATAGCCAGGCTGCTCAGCAGGGATTACCGCACTGTCTGGACAACATACTTCATGGCGGGCAGGAAGCTCAAAGCCCGGCTTTCTGTTCCCAAAAGCGATTACTTTTTTCCAACGCTGATTCTCACTGACAGGAAGCTGAGCGTTCTCGAGGCAATTGTTGCTTACCTGAAGGATGAGCTTGGGCTGAGGTTTAGCGAGGTAGCCAGGGCGCTGCACCGTGACCAGCGCAACGTCTGGACTGTTTACAGCAGAACGAAGAGGAAGCTGGCGGCAGCGGGGAAGAAATCAGGAAAATCAGAAGGAGAAAATGCAAAGAGCAGGTAATAATAGCGAACTGAGAAAGAGGCTTGAAGCCTTGCAGCGTGAGAGGGAGCGCTGCGAAGAGAAAAAAGTAGGGCTCTTCAGGACTGTAAACAGGCTCAAGCAGGACTTGCAGGAAGGCTCGATTGATGAGCAGCGCTACAATGAGGAGCTTGCAAAGCTTGGCCCAAGTCCCCAGCAGATAATCTCTGGCTGCAACGAGGAAATACAGGGAATCCAGGATAGGATAATAGAGTGCGAGGATAAGCTCAGGAGGCTTGCCGAGGCAAGGAACAAGGACGCCATCACGTTCATAATTGTCCTGGCTGCGCTTATGCTCTTCAGTGTGGGAACAGCCTTCCTGACAGTGCAGATTACAGGCTTCCTGATAAAAGAAGAGGTTACCCCTTACGTTCACACAATCGACACTAACTTTACTGGGTCGCAGCAGTATCTGCTTAACATCTCAGCAGGAAATGCGTCCGGTGAACTAAGAAGCCTGTCGCTGAGCGGCAGGCTTATCGGTGATGGGCAGGCAAGGGTCTACCTGCAAAAGGGCAGCGTGAAGTATCTGGTGTTTGACACTGCAGCGCTGCAGGAGAAAGGCACTAAGGGCTTCATAACAATTACCGGCAGGGCTGTTTCAGACATAACCGAAGCTGCGGCTGCAACAGCAGCTGCTGACAAGAACGCTGATAAGAAAGCAGCGAAGGAAGAGGAGAAAGCTGCAAAGGAGGCTGAAAAGGAAGAAAAGAAGGTTGCAGAAGAAAACATCACAGTGCCGCTGCCAGAGCCAGAACCTGTCATGCCTGTTGAAAAAGTGATTAACATTAGCCTGGCTTACAATTCCGGAACCGTGTTTGACAGCAACGATGATGGTGTTGAGCTTGACATATTTGCCATTGACTTTACAGTTGAGCAAACCAGCTTTAGCTGGTCTGCTGACCAGTCAAAGCTGTGCACTAGATGGGTAACCAACTCGCTGGATAGCGGCACTGGCTCAACAGTATGCCATGGAAGCTCAGAGTGCTGTGCCCTGGTTGAGCTGGCAGCATCAGAGCCAAACTGGAACGACCCATTCTACGTGTTCGTTGGAAGGAATGGCGCGACTTACAATAACACGGTCAGCAGCCAGGTTATTTTCGCGAATTACAGCCTTGAGCCGGGGAACGTTTACTCTGAAATTTACTACAGCAGCTTCGCGACTTTGCCAGCGACATTTGTTCCTGCCGCGAAGCTTGAGAACGCCACAGAAGAAGTACCATTAACCAACGTAACAGTTATCGAGTTCAGCAGCATCTGTGTGGAAACGTGCTCCCTCGCAGGCATTTCCGGATTAAATCTCAGCGAATACACCCTTGTCGTTGAAGTTGATAACGCAACATTGGTTCTTGATACCGCGGCTTACACCCTGGCAAAGGCTGTTGAAATCGACACAGAGGCCCCTGTTGTGGCAATAGTGCTGCCTAAGGGCATTACTTACATCGAAACCTTGGAAGCAGATGAAGCCAGGAACACAACCACCATGAGCCTTAACTTTACAGTGAGCGAGCCCGCAGAGCTTATCTGGTATGTGCTGAACGGCCAGGACAGCGTGACAGTTTCTGCCAACACCACAATCACTGCAGCGAATGGCACAAACAGCCTGATACTGTTCGCAAGGGACCTTTCAGGCAATGTTGGCTACGACGCTGTGCAGTTCTTCGTCAGCTTCGCCCAGCTGCCGGCAGTGCCAGACACCGAACCACCAATAATCACAGTAACTTTGCCATTGCAAAACGCAACTTACAACACAACAGCTGTTGCTTTGAAATTCACACTGAATGAGCCAGCTACTGTGAGCTACTTCCTCAACCTCCAAAACAAGACAGAGATAGCTAGCAACGTAACATTGGCTGCTGAGGAGGGAAGGAACCGCCTGCTGTTATTGGCAACAGACGCTGCGGGCAACGTTGGCTCCACAACTGCCATTTTCTTCATCAACACCAGCAACATAACAGCAAATGTAACAGCAGCAGAAGTTAACATAACTCCGCTGCTGAAATCAAAGAAGCCTCATTTCAAGCTTGGCGAGGACGCCGAGCTGGAGTTCGAGTACATCCAGAAGAAAGAGTTGGTAAAGGCTGGCAAGTGGAAGGACGGGTATGAGGGCTACGAGGATGACTACGAAGGATTCATAGAAACAGTTTCTGCTGCCAAGAAGGCAGCGGTTGAGCAGGCTGTAGCTGCAGAGAAGGCAAAGGCCAAGCTCAAGCAGGTAGGCGAATGGGCAACAATAAACGAAACGATAACCGCGCAGCTATTTGACAACGAAGGAAGAAAAGCAAGTATTGGCGCAGAGATTGAGAAGCTGAGGGATGGCAAGTTCGCCATTAAGCTGCCAAAGCAGAGAGCGTTCAGGGCAGGGCTGTACAAGGCAATTGTCGGGCTTGAAATAGGCGGCAGCCTCTACACTGTTGAGCAGGACTTCACGTGGGGAGTCCTTGCCATTAACACGAACAAATCAATCTTCCTGCCAAACGAGGACGCATTCATTGCAATGGCTGTGCTTGACGACCAAGGGCACATGGTGTGCGATGCTGACGTGACCCTGACAATCACAGATTTAGGCAACACAGCAACAACGCTCACAACAACAAATGGTAAAATAAGCATTTCAGACGAGTGTAAGGTATTAGGAGTAACCAACCTGCCAGACTACTACACAACCTACAAAGTTGGTGGAGCTGGAACTTACGTAATGAACTTAACAGCGATAACTGCCAATGGTGTCCGCACAATACTTGACAACTTCACAGTGCAGGGCAGCGTTGAGTTTGACGTGGCAAGAACAGGCCCAACTAGAATATATCCGCCAGTGCCTTACACAATGAACTTTACTGTAACTGCCAGCGACAGCTACAACGGTCCAATAACAGAATTTGTTCCAGTTTCGTTTGAGATAACGCCGCAAGGCGGCTTAACCGTTGCAACAGCTGCTGGTGCAAAGGTGCTGACGTGGAACAAGGCGCTTAAGAAGGGCGAAACAACCAGCTTCTACTACCAGTTTGACGCCCCTGACGTAAGCCCAGAGTTCTACATATTAGGGGAGTTGGGAATAGGGGCATGGAAGGAAGCAAGGCAGTGGCAGATAGCATCAGACCTTGTTCCTGCTCAAGACGTTAACTTCACAACCCCTGATGCGGCAGCCCCGGGCATGAACATAATTGTCCAGTTTGTTGGCCAAAGCTTTAACGAGTCAGAGATTGTCAAATTAAACGTAAGCGACTCTGTCATCTTCGTCGGCCAGCCGGTTGTGTCCAATGAGAGCGGGCATGCGAACCAAAGCGGCAGGGTTTTGACAGTGCCTTTCTTCATCAACGCCTCTGCCGCTGACCAGGACGTTCAGGTAAACATTTCCGGAAAACAGGTGAATGGTGTGTTTACGATAATCACGCCAGCGCCCTTCAGCGGCAACTTTACCGGCCTGAGCGGAAATTGGGTGCTTGGCAACAGGACGAATGGCAACAGGACAAAAGGGGGAACAATTGTCCTTGACTCGCTGATAATCCCAGCAGGGGTTACTGTCACCATAAACATGTCTGATTCCAACACTGCAAAACCCGGCGACCAGGGCTACCTGCCTGTGGTGCTGGTTGTTGACGGGCCTGTGGATATCCAGGGAATATTGAGCGTTAATGGCTCTGATGCTGGAGCTGTGAGCGGAGATGTTGGAGGACAGGGTGGGGAAGGAGGCCCGGGCGGTGGCGGAGGAGGCGCAGGAGGAGGAGACGTAGCCACGCAGTCGAGGGGCGGGCACGGCTTTACAGGTGGTGGGGGTGGCTCGTGCGAAGGTGACCAGGCAGGATGTGTTGAAGGCCGTGGTGGGAACGGCACTGGCACTGGCGGCGGAAACGCAACAGCAACAGGCACTGCCCAATCCGGCTGGGGAGGCGATGGCGGTAATTCAACCACACCGTACGCTGTTGGTGGCACAGGCGGAAAAGGCGACGGCATTGACGGCTCAGGAGGAGGTGGAGGCACTGGCTTCTTCTTCGGCACCAGCGGAAAAGGCGGTGTAGATACTACTGACGCAGAAGGTGCAGGAGGATTTGGAGGCGGAGGAGGCTCGTTCGCTGCTAGTGGCGGTGGCGGTGGCTACGGCACAGCAGGAATAACCACCGATGGCGGTGGTGCTGGCAGTGATTACGGCACTAGCCAGATTGTTCCTTTAACAGGCGGCTCAGGCGGTGGCGGAGGTGGAGCTACAAGCTCAGCAGGCGGTGGCGGAGGTGGAGGAGGCGGGGCAGTCCTTATCATTGCTTCTGGAAACGTGAGCGTTTCAGGAACAGTTGCGTCAATTGGCGGGGCTGGCAGCTCAAACACAGCTGATACTAATGGCGAGGGCGATGGTGGGGGAGGCTCTGGCGGGGCAATTGTCATTCAGTCATCAAACGTTTCGGTAACAGGCACCTTAACAACCCTTAATGGGACTTCAGGAGTAACCGCCGGGCCTGCTGGCAGCGGCAGGGTAAGGGTTGACGGCTTGGGTGACACAAGCGCTTTCGCAGGAGCGACAATTTCCGGAAGCAACTATACGGGCCCTGCAATCAAGGAAGTTACAAGCGAAAGCGTAATTGGCGTGGCAAACATAACCTCCAACATATGGATTATCGTGCAGAACCTGTCAAACGGCAACAGCTCGTTCGCAGGCACAACAGACGCAACTGGCAACTTTAACATTGCCGTGACGTTTTACACAGGCACGAATTTCATCACTGTTATCCAGAATACCAGCAGAGAAAACGGCAATGTTTCTGTCCACAGTTCTGCTGCCTTGACAACATACTTTTTTACTCCGGCACCTCCGGACACAACCGTTCCAGACGTCACAATAATAGTTCCTCCGCGAATTAATATTAACAACACCAACGTTTCAGGAAGCTTCCAAATAAACGCTTCTGTAAACGACTCGCAAAGCAACGTGTTCCAGGTTAACCTGACAATTTACAACAACACAGGCAACGCAACAGGCCTGGTACCGATGAACATAAGCTCAGGCACAAGGCGGAGCGGCTACTGGAACAAGACCTTTGACAGCACAACGCTGCGCGATGGATACTACAACCTGAGCGTCAACGCAACAGACTCAGCAGCAACGCCGAACACAGCGATATCAGCAAATGTTTCAATAACCATAGACAACACCAGGCCAAACGCCACAACGCTCTCGCCAGCCAACATGAGCAACATCAGCGGAACAATAACAGTAAGAGCAGGAGCCAATGACACCCTAACAGGCATAGTCAACGTAACATTCCAGTTCAGAAACAACACAAACCAAACAACCAGAGAACTAACTACCCTCAATACAGGAACCATATTCTCAGGAGAATGGACAGCAACCTACAACACAGCACAGCTAGTAGATGGAAAGTACAACATAACATTCAACGCAACAGACTACGCAGCAAACAACAACATGACAGACCTTCACCAGAACTTCACAGTAACCATAGACAACACCAAGCCTAATGCCACGGCAATAGCACCAGCCAACTTCACTATACAGAACGGCACCATGCTCATCAACGCATCAGTCAATGACACCCTCAGCAAAGTACTCAACACAACATTCAGACTCACAACAGCAACAGGAAGCACACTAACAAGCTGGATACTCGCAACTAACGGAGCAGGCAACAACGACCAAGGATACTGGAACACAACATTCGACACCACAACA
>JACPIH010000032.1 GCA_016188155.1 Candidatus Woesearchaeota archaeon
AATGGCCCAGTTTACTGCTCTCGTTATCAGCACCGAATTGTCTTTGTTGAACAGCTCGGCAGCCCACCCTGTGCCATCATCTGTGGTTACAGAGGCTATCCTGCCAAGGCCGAACCTCCAGACTGTAAGCACAGGCCTGTTTTCTGCGGTTGCCACAAGCACGTCAGCGTTGGGCTTGGGAACGACCTGGTTGAATCCTGTCAGCCTTGCGGTCAGCTTTACGTTTCTTGTTATGAAGTGGTTGCTGTTGAGCTTTTCAAGCTTCATCTTGTCAATTGGCGCTGCTTCGCCTGCTCCGAAGATAATCTTGAGCTTTTGCGCCTCTGTTGGCTCAAGGTAGATGCCGTTTCCCGCATTCGCGATTGCCTGCATGTGCTCCCTGTTGGTGCCTTCTCCTACCCCGACAGCATAAAGCTTGATGCCTTGTTCTGACGCTATCCTGGCTGCCCGCAGGTCTTCGCCCATGCTTGCCGACTTGCCGTCTGAGAAGAGCACGATGTTTTTGCTTCCGTCAGCCTGCGCGAGCATCTGCCTTGCCCCTCTTATGCCCTCTGCTACTAGCGTTCCTCCTGTGTAGATTAGGCGCTGCACGTTGCTGATAAGCTGTTTTTTGTTGTTAGAAATCCTGTCCAGCTCTGCAACGGTGTGTGGCTCTGTGTTGAACGCCACAACCCCTGCCCGGTCGTCAGGCCTCAGGTCGTTGATTAGCCCGGTTGCCTGGGCCTTTTCAACCTCTTCAACGCTGGATGAGCTGCCTGTTCCAAAGCCAGCTCCGGTGCTTCCTGATATGTCTATCAGAAGCACAACATTCACGAACTTCTTTGCGCCTTCCTCTCCAGTTCCTACTTTTACAGGCAGGAGGTTCTCAAGAGGCTTGCCCTTGTAGCCGCCTTTATCATAAGAGCTTTCTCCCCCAAACACTACAATGCCGTTTCCTTCGTCAATAAAGCCAGCAATCTTGTCCGTATCAATCTCTTCTTCAGGCATGTCGTTCAGCACTGCAGCAGAGTATCCTGCAAGGCTTGTGCCTTTGATTGACTGGGCTGCTGTCACATCATATAATGGGGTGAACACATCCTGCAGCGGCGTTTCTCTTTTTGTGGCTAGCAGCAGCTTTGGCTTTTTCTCTACCTTTGCTGTTTTGTAGAATACGTTGTTGTCCGGGAAATAATCATTTGCACTGCCTGTGGTTATCTCAGCGGTAATCTGGTGGTAGCCCTCGGTGAGCTTTCTCGTGAACCTGAACCCATCGGTTCCTGCACTACTTTTCTCAATCACCACATCGCCGTCAAGCGTTGCCTTCACCTCATACTGTATGGGCCCTGCTTCAGGGCTGCTCGCCTGTTGAACCCTGACAAGGAACTCGTTGTCAATGCCAACAGTGGTTATTCTGGGGCCTTCCACGCTGACTGCAAGGTCGCTCCTGACAGGATTGAGGTAGAGGGCGTTGACTGTTGAGTTTATTGCTGCTGCCACAACCATTACATCACCAAGGCTTCGGCCCTTGGTTGCCCTTCCATCCGAAACGAGCAGCAGGTTGTCGTTTCCAAGCATGCTGGCAATAAGCTCGTCTCCGAGCGCGGATGAGTTTTGGCCGCCTATGCTCCTGATCCTGATTGGTATTTCATCCTGGAGCTTTTCCTTTATTTCCTGGACTGCCTGCCTGTCAAAAAGGTCAAATGACCTTGAGCCATCCACCAGTATTGTAAGTGCCGGGTTTCCTGTTGAAATCTCCTGCCTCATCACAACCGGCTGTGCGAGCGCGACAAGCAGCGCAGCAACTGCTATTGACCTTAGCGCGAACACGATAATTCTCCTTCTTACCTTGACCTTTTCAAAGAGCTTCCATCGCTCGCCTTTCAGCCTGACAAAGTCCCGCCTTATAATCAGGAACAGCAAGATTACTGCTACAGGAATCAGCAGCAGTATTTTTGGGTGCTCGAGCGCCACCATCACAGGTCACCCCTTGTTTTTATCAGGAGAAGCTCCAGCAGAAGGAGCGCCAAGGCGGCAAGCATGAGTTTTCGCTCAAGGGCGACCTCTGCCTTTGCACTCAGCTCAGGCACCAGCAGCTTGGAGTCATCTTCAGCGATGCCGAATGCTTTTGGCGATTTTATGTCGGATTCGCCTTTGTTAAGCAGGTTTGCGGCAACTGTTTTGCCTCCGAAAGTGTAAAAGCCCGCGTCGTCAAAGAAAAGCCTTGATGTTGCCAGCTTTCCGGATGGCGTTGCCGCTTGCTGCTCGCTTATGCCCTCCACCCTTCCTGTGAGCACGTTGAAGCTTGCAAGGTCCTCGCTTTTCGTGATGAAGCTCATGAGGTTATCCCAAAATATCGGGTAGGAGTACGAGCTTCTGAACGTGCTTTTGTCGTCAAGGAAGCCGTAGTACATCGCAATGCCGCTTCCAGCCGCGTAAGTCCCCAGAAGTGGGCTGCCGTCGTCAGCGGCAACAAGCGTTGTGAAGTCCTTGCTCTTGCTGTCCTTCTGCCTCAGTATGCTGTATGTCGCGACAACACCGAAATCAACTAAATCAACGCCTTTTGTAAGGTAGTTTTCTACCTTGACCTCTGCCTTTGACGCATTTCCGGTTCCTTCAATTTGCAGAGGCATATTGAACTGTTTTACATAAGTTGGCAGGCTGTCCTGTGCTGTAATGACAAGCCCTGCGCCGTTGGCTAATGCCTTGTTTATTTCCTTGTAAAAGCCCGGCAGCATGAACTGCGAGCTTGCATTGTGGATTATTATGGCGTCGTAGTTGAAGCTTTTTACGACAGGGGGGAATGCGACGTCCAGCTCAACGTTTGGCGACGACTTTAGCGCTGCCACTATGTAGCTCGTGTCAGAGTTTGTTATCACGAGAGCCCTTATCCTCTTGGCAGGCGAGCTTATGAACAGGTGGTTGTCCACATCAATGTCATCATCCTGCTGGATGTTCAGCTGCGTGCTGCCGTGGATTGTTTCAAAGCTTACGCCTTCAAGCGACCTTGGTCCTATGGTGAGGTGCTGCTCTGAAACCACTTTATTGCCGTTAAGAATTTCAATGTCAATGGCGCGCTGCACATCATCGTAGTTCTTCACCAGGGCTGTTGTCTGGAACTTGTTTACGTCAAGCTCAACAAACCCCACGTTGCTCAGCGCATTCAGGGAATTTTTGTCGTTTCCCAGGACGTTAATGAGCTCTACATTTGCGCCCATCGCTGACAATGAGCGCTTTGCAACAATGACGTCAGTTCCGCTGTTTGACTGGAAATCGCTTAGCACGATAACCTTGCTGCTTTTGGCGTCATCGGCAATTAGCTCTCCTGCAGCCAGCATCGCATCCCCCACGTGGGTTTCGGTTGCCTTTGCTTTCAGCGTGGCGAGCACTTTTTTAGCTTCTGCTGAGCTGGTTTTCTCCAAAACAACCACAGGTATGTTCGCAGCCAGAATGATGCTTGCCCTGCCTTCTATTCGGGAGCTGGCTTCCTCAACAGCTTTTTCAAACCTTGCCTGGCTCTCCCCGGAAAGCATTGCGTTCATGCTCGCAGAGCCATCTATCACCACCACAGTATGTTTCGCGGAGGCAGCCTTCTCGCTCGTGAAAAATGGGGCAGCGACCGCAAGGGCTGCAGAGACTATTATGGCAAGCTGCAGCAGGAAGATTAGGTTTTGCAGAAACTGCTTGAAGAAGTTGGAGAACTTTGTTGCCCCTCCCTCTTTCATGAAGAACATCAGGCTGGGGATGGTCTTCTCCTTGGGCTTCGGCCTCCTGAGGTAAAGAATGATGAAAGGTATTAGCGCCAGGAGCGCGTAGAGTCCGGCAGGATTCTTGAAAGGCATAGGCACACCGTTTATTCGAATTTAATATCTCTCTTTACTTCTCTGGCTTATATTAAAAGTTTGCTTATTAGGCGTCATAAAAAGAACCAGGGCAAAAAAGAAGAAGGAAAGCGGTAGTTGCCGCCCTATTTTCAGAACTTGTATCCCTTGGCGCATTTTTCTGAGCAGAAGCGGTAGTGCTTGCCCTTGTACTCCCTTTCGACAGCGCTTTTCATCTCAAGCAGGGGTTTTTTGCACTTGGAGCATTCTGCTACCTTGTCCTCTTCCTCGTAGCCTTCCATGAACGCCTCTTCTGTGGGGCTTATCTCGTCTTCTTCCTCCATTTCGTCACGCTCTTTTTCCTCGTAAATGTCATCTTCGTCTTCTTTTTCTGGCTCGCTTTCAAGTTTCTCGTCGTCATTGTCTTTTGGCATGAACATCACCCACTATTCTAGCGCAAGCTACGGTGTGCTTTCTTTTTATTGTTTATTGTTTTCTAAAAAGCTTTAAAAGCTGGGAAGGCAGGGTGGATAGTAAGGTGGCCACGGCAAGAAAGATAATCCAGCTTGGAGAGGATACGCTTGTAGTCTCCCTTCCAAGCGCCTGGGCAAGGCATCACAGCCTGAAGAAGGGTGATGAGCTTGAGGCAGAAGAGCAGGGGCCGAAGCTGGTTCTTTACCCCAAATCGGAGGCCAAGCCGGGCAGGGCTGTCGTTGATGTTTCTGGAACTGGTGCAGTTGCCAGAAGGGTGCTCGGCGCGTTGTATAAAGCCGGCTACGATGAGATGGAAATAAGGTTCGAAAGCCAGAAAGAGCTTCAAACCATACAGCAAACGGTTAGGGACTCTTTTGTAGGTTTTGAGGTTGTTAGCAGAACAAAAGGCTTGGTGATAGCAAGGAATGTTTCTGAGCCAAAGCACGATGAGTTTGATACGCTTATCAGAAGAGTGTTCCTGCTGCTTCTTGAGATGGGAGATGGCTGTTTTAAATCGCTTTTAGCAGGAAATTTTGATGAAATGCAAAAAGTGGCAGAGATAGATAATGATATTAACAGGTATGTGAACTTTTGCAGGAGAACTCTGAATACGATAGGGCACAGGGTAGTTGCCCGAGTAGCTCCTACATACTACATGGTGGAACAACTCGAAAGGGCTGGTGATTGTTATAAGCACCTGTGCGCCACACTTGCGGAAACTCAGCCAGGAACAAAAAAATGGCTTTCGGACTTGCTGGCAGATGCCAACTATTTTGTGAGAAAATTCTACGGGCTGTACTATAGATTTGACCTGCAAGCTTTGGCAGAATTTTGGAGCGAAAAAGACAGGCTGGAAAAAAGCATTGTTGCAGCTAGTGAAGTTGCTGGGAAAAAGGAGTTGGCGGCAGTTTTTGCAATTTCTGAGCTTGTCAGCAATATAGCTGGTGCTAATGGTGCTTTGCTGACGTCGCGGTTATAAATAATCCGAAACACGTTATGGGGGTATTAGCGTATACCTTAAGTTTCCGTTGCCGCTGTTCATCAATCGCTTTGATTTTCCTGTTGCAAAGTCTATAACTGATAAGGATGGCGGGCAGCCTTCTTCGACGCAGTCAACATCAGGAACAGATGCCACGAATATCTTCTTTTTGTTAGGCGCGTAAACTGCGGACAATTCCCTCCGTCCAGGCGTATTTGTTAAATTCACGCTTTGGCCAGTTTCCAAATCAAACTCGCACACATCAGATGGAGCATTGCATTCGTAAAGGAAGCGGTTACCGCTCTTTGAAACGTCCAGAAGGCCACCAACCGCATCTTTTAGAGTTGTCAGCTCCAGGGTGGCAATATTTAGAAGTAGCAATTGCTTGGATGTTCCAAGAACTAAGTGGTCCGCACCTATAAAAGCTATATTGCGCATATTTGTGCCGTTAGAAAAATAAATCTCTTTAGTATTTTCCAGCTTTTTATCAGAAAGGTATATTCTTTGTTCTTCACCCTGCCGCTCAGCAAGATACGCTAATGAGCCGTTTGGAGACCACGCAAATATGCCCCTTCCGCGGTTGCTGACAAAAGGCCCCTGATAGACTCTGCCTGAAGATGGCTCAACAGTGTTTACCCAGACCTTTGATGGGTCGGGATAACTTTTATCTTGGACTTTCTCGTTATTTGATAAGAAGGCCAGATAAGAGCCGTCTGGAGACCAGCTTTTGCCCGCATCATAGCGTGGTAAAAAGGCGTTTGGAAAATCTGTTATTTGCTCAGTATGCATATTAGAGGGGCGGATTTGCCATAGCTCTGCCGCAACAGGGTCTATGTACTTCATTTGAACGTTAGATGCAATCCACAAGCCGTCAGGAGAAATGGCCGGATTTTCAAACCGTTTATCTGTCACTGACCTGAACTCCCTGTTTAAAAAATCGTAAAGCGTTATTTTCTCGTCTTTGATAAAAACGGCCTTGTCCTGAAACGCGGATAAGTCTGCGCTGGCTGTGTTGTCCGCGTCAGTCAGGAAGCTGACTGTGTCGTGCTCCGCATCAATAACAAAATATTTTACCTTTCCCGGCCCCTCCTGCCATCTTCCATTAGCTCCCACTTCTGATACTGTAAGGAGGACTTTGTCGCCTTGTGGGAAAACAGGAACGTTCAAGATTGGGACAAGGTTGTTTCTGATTGCTACTGCCCCGACTACAGAAGCTGTTAGAATTGCGAATGCGCCAGCTGAAGCCAGGGCGAGCTGTGTTTTGCTTATTGGCAAAGGCTCATTGGAAAGCAGACTTTCCCTTTCTCTTTCAACAATGGAACAAAGCCTGTCGTACTCTGCTTTGTCAGGGAAAATCGGCAGGTTAAGTTCCTCTTTTGCATTTAGTGCTGCCTTTAAATCGTCACCGCTAGCGTAGCCTTTTGCAACTATGGTTTCTAAGTGCTCCCTTGCGCTCAGGAGGTGGCGAACTTGGTCTTTCTTCTTTTCTTCCCTGCGCTCTTCTGTAAGTGCTTTGGCTGCTTCTTCTGGCCTGTAAATAAGCCGTTCGTAATGCCATTGGAAAGCTGCAAACTCATAGACCGAATAGAATTCTGCTCTGTCTACTTTTACCTTGTTTTCCTTTTCGAATTGTGATATGAACAGCTCTGTAAGAAGGGCTTTGTGCCTTGGTTGTAAGTATTCAACAAACTCAAGCAGGTTAACAATGTCTGCCTGAGGGGGAAGAAGCCTTAGGCTGCTGGGCTCAAAATCCAGGGCCTGCATTGAGCCAAATGGCCTTTTTAGCACATTCTTGGGATTGAAGTCCTTGTACAGGGTAAGCAGTTTTGAAGACGCTAATTTTTCATCGACAAATGAGAGCCCATGCCCTAATGCTGACTTGTAGCTTTCCGGCAGCCTTACTCCATTAAATCTCTCTATCTGCTCTATAGCTCTCAGGCGTCTTTGGGCAAAGTAAAGGGTTTCTGGCTTTGAAGCGTCAAGTCTGAGAACCCTGTCGTCAAGCTCCAGTTCTCCGGCATTATAAAGCTCCATGCCTGACCTTTGCAGCTGAACCATCAGTACGATCGCCTGAGCAAAATCTTCAAGCGTTACCCTTCTTTGCTTTATGAGGTCAAACGGGGTTTCTGAGATGGCCTTTTCTGATGTGAGGTAATAATAGTCGCCCCGTTTATAAACTGGCAGCGGGTAAATGACTGCCGTGCCATTTTTCTCCCTAAACTTTCCAATTACCTCGCCTTCTTTCACAAGATTTTGGGGGTCTGTGTTGCGCTTAAGCGCAACGTTCCCCGCCAAGAACACCTCGTTTCTGCTTCCTTCCACAGGCTCAAACTTCGCATCCTGCTGCATTACAATCTCTGCACAGACTCTCATTTGAAGGTCTGCAGAGCGATTTCTTCCTGTTCTTCTTAGAAAGGCTGCACGAAACGCGTGCGGCAGAAACTCATGCCTATCTTGTTGCACGGCAGACGCCAAAAATGTGTCTGCTGCTGCCAGATTGCTTCCAGCAAAGGCCTCAGTGCCTGCAATCAGGTACGGCAGTGCCGGCTTGCCCGTATGGGGCGGCAACTTTTTGGCTTTGTTCAGAACTATTTTTTTGAGCAGGTAAATAAACGGGCCTAAAGCCCAGTCGCTACGCCCAGCATGGTGTGTTCTGTCAGTTAAAAAAGCGTTGTAATCTGTTTCAATGAACTTCTCATCGTTACCGAGTGATTGAAAGTCTCCTGCTAAGGCCTGTAAGCTCACGCCCTTGCCATAAGACCGCTGCGTTTGAAGGAGTTGCCCAATGTCATTTGCTGCTTTGCCATATTTTTCCCTCCATGCGTTAATGGCTGCTGCTGATGCCTGAAAAACGGTTTTGAATGTTTCTGGGTGAAAAACCCTTCCTAAAGCAAGTGAAATTCCCGAATAAGCAATACTAAACAACATAGATGCAAGATACCCTGATAGTTGCAGTGTTGTTGGAATCACTTCGGGATGCCTAAAGAGGTCAGAAGGGGTTATGCTGGTAAACATCGGGCTTACAAGGTTTGCAGTAAAATAGGCAGCTACTCCGCCAGCAATAATTTCCGGGTGCTCGGGCAGCAAGTTGAAAAGCTTTGAAGGGAACGGCCTGGTTTTTCTGCGCACAGGTTCTGCCTTCCGAAGGAGCCAGTCCTGGCGCAGCAATTTCGCGGTAATGTAGCCAAGCCCGGCAATCAATCCTGACATGAATAAATTGTCAGTTTGGTCCGGGGAAGGGGATTTTGGGATTAGATACTCAAAAGCGCCCATAGCTGCTGCATAGGCCGGCGCTGCCCACCTTGACAGGATTATTCTCTCAAGCAGCCCTTGCGGCCTTATTTGTTCAGTTTGCGGCTTTTTTATCGGCTCCTTTGAATCAAGGGCATCATTAATAAGCCCCTCAAGGTCACGTTCAGGCGCTACTTCTTCCTGCATTAAAGTTCATTACACGTTCTGCGAGGCTTAAAAATCTTGCTTACCACTCGCTTCCTCAACTTTTTCCGAAAACCTTTTATAAGCCCTTAACTCTTAATTGCACTATGGACTTCATGAAAAGGATAGTGGTTGATCCTAAGGTAATGGTTGGCAAGCCAATAATAAAAGGGACAAGAATACCTGTAGATGCTATTTTACAAAGGATAGCTGACGGCATGACTGTGACGGAGATATTGGAAGATTACCCTCAAATAACAGAATCAGATGTTAAGGCTGCCCTAGAGTACAGTGCCAACATTATAAGGGGAGAGGACATAGTCCCTAAGATAAGGGGCAAGCATGCGGCTTCTGCTTGATGAGAGTAGCGGTAAAAGGCTGGCAAGGCTTCTGTCTGCCGCCTGGCATGACGTTGTTTACGTTGGTGATGTGATGCCTTCTGCACCTGATGAGGTTGTAATTGCTAAAGCTGAAAGCGCAGGGAGAATACTTGTTTCTGACGATAAGGATTTTGGTGAGTTGGCAACTCGGCTGCGAAAGCCGTCAAGCGGCGTGATACTGCTCAGAACAGTTACAACAGACGCTAACAAGAGAGCAGAAACACTAATAGAAACTTTAAGAGATATTGATGCTACAGGCAAGCTTCTAATAGTTAAAGAGGGGCGCGTGAGAGTTATTCAGCTCTAGCGCACTTGCCAGTTCTTTTCCGAAAACCTTTTATAAGCTGTTTGCGATAAGTTCGGCATGGATTTATTTGCATTTGTTGAATCTGTATTAAAGAAAAAAGGTGTTGTGAAAAAGGGGCAGATAAGCATGATGAAGATTGTGATGCTTATTTGCGCAGTTATTATCGTGATAACAGTATTATCAATAATGGCAATAAGGAGGAATCTGCTTTGATGCAAATCGAGCAAAGCTCGATTGCACGTTCCACCATAGGTGGAACTGTGGCTGTTAGGAGGAAGGTGTGGCCTGGCAGGGTTTCCGGAAGGAAGAGGGGGGACATGAGCATTGTGTCCGTCATTCTTGGGGTTATCTTCATTATCTTCATGATAAAGGCCGCGCCTTTTCTTTACACACTGCTAACCTCTAAATCAGACATTGAGAAGTGCCGTGCCAGCGTATCTGTGAAGTCAATCAGCATAGACTCAGCCAGCATTCTTACCGGTGGAAAGCGCCTTTCAGACCCACTCCAGCTTGACCTTGCCTGCCACACCCGGCTTCTTGTCGCGAAGAAGGAAGGAGTTTATGATGGAAACAAAATTTACTTCGGAAATTATAGGCCCGCTGATTTTAACGATGCAAGGTTTGTAGATCAAGACTTGCCGGATAAGCTGAAAACAGCTGTTGCTGACAGGATGCTGGACTGCTGGGATATGTTTGGCAAGGGCGAGATAGACCCTTTCAGCAAGCTCGGCGGCGATATCCATTGCATTGAGTGTTACGAGTTTGTGTTTAGTAACGAAACGAAGAAAGAGGTTCAAGACAAAGACAAAAAAGGGGCTCCTGTGCTGTCTGACTTCACGGGTTTTCTGGCAAGCTCATATGCCGATAATAAGCAAACAACAACTTACGCTCAGTACCTGTATAAAAGCAACGAAGTTAAAGGCCAAGTATACGATCTAAACATGAGTAAACAACAAGGTATTGTATATTACAGAGGTACGTTTGAGTTAGCTGATGGGCTGGCGAAGGGGACTCTGGGTTTATCTACGGCTGGCGGCTGCTTTATAGGCGCCAAGGTTGGCCTCGTTGGGGGCTCGTTCTTTGGCCCGGTTGGAACTGTTGTAGGTGGTGTAGTGGGAGGGGGTGTCGGCTGTGTCGGCGGCCTTGTATTGGGGATTACTGCTGCTGATAAGGCTTCTGGCATAGGCAAAACTATCGGAGTAGCTATTGTGCCTGTTGAGAATCTTGGCGAAAAGTGCGGCAAGCTTTACTGAGTGTGTTGATAAGAATGGTTACTAACCGTTTGAGGAAAGGCATGGTTGAGACGTCTGCGCTTGTGGGGCTGGTATCTGTTGTTTTCGTGGGCGTGATTTTGTTCATTTTTTTGAAGAACAGCGCCCTTGTCAATAACGATGTGACAGCTAAAGATGCCTGCAAGAGGAGCGTTCAGCAGTATGCAAAGCTTAAGGTTCCCGGAATTGACCTTACCCATACTGATACGATACGCTGCCCTATGAGAAGCATAACCGTAGACTCCGGCAAAGACGAAACCGCAAACAGGGGGATAGCCAAGGCCATGTACGACTGCTTTGACCAGTTTGGGGCTGGCACGCTTGAGCTTTTCGAGACGAGAAGGGGCAGCACGGATAACTATTGCGTAGTGTGCAGCAAGCTCACATTCACCGAAAAGGGCAAGGAGATTAAGGGGCTTGCCGAATATTTGACAACCGTGACGGTCCCGGGCCAGAAATACACGTATTTTGAGTTTTTGAAAGGCTCAGGGGCTTCTGAAGAGGAGGTGAAAACGCTTGAAAAAATAGCGCCTTTTGACATCACATACACTTCTAAGCCATACGCGGTTATGTTTGCGTACGGAAAGACTACGGGCTGGTGGGATAAGCTATCCGCCGGCTCGATAGCAGGAACAGCGGGAATTGTTGTTGGAGGCGCTGTTGCCGGGTTTTTTACAGGAGGTATTGGCTGGGTTGTGGCAGCTGCAGCAGTTGCAGGCGGCTCCAGTCTTGGGGTTGCTGTTGTCAAAGCGCCTTATCTCGAAAGCGACTGGCAGGCTGGGGTGATGGTGATGCCTTACGACGAAACCATAAAGGAAAGTCTGAAAAAGGCGGGAACCGATTGCAGTGAGCTTCCAGTAAAGTAACCAATCAAAAAGTATTTAACTGAAAATGCAGAGGGTTTTAGCTAGAATGGCAGCCAGAATCGTGAAAAGAAAGAGAGGTATAGAATGGGACCTTCCGGTGTGGCTCATCTGGTCCCTTATAGCGCTTGTTGTGATACTCATTGTGCTTGCCGTTTCTTCAGGGAAGATGTCAAGCCTTTTGAGGACCATAGGTGGCTTGTTTACGCCAGGCTGAAGCGGTGTTTGTCATGGGTGAAGGATTGAGCTGGATTTTTGGGGCAAAGGGAATTCTTGCATTAGCTCTGATTGTGGTGCTTATTGTGGGTTATGGAAGAGCCCCTAAGATTGTTCAGGCTGCGATGGAAACGGTTGACAGGAATCTTGAGGCTGTAGGAATTAACATCATTGACATTCCAAAGATACTTTCCCTTGCTCCAAGCGTTGAGCCTGATGGCTCTGTTGCTGTCACGTGGAAGCTTAACCGCGATGGCCAAAAGATTGATGACCAGTACTTCAAGGCTGTCTTTTCTTACAAAAAGTATCCTGACCTCATAGATGACGCTGACAACCTTATGGATGACGTTTGCACAGTTAAGCACATAGACCAGAAAACTGCGAAGCCTGGCTGGACATGTTCAGTAGAAAACGGCAAAAGAACGGCTGGTCTTAAAAAGGAAGACTGTACCGGGCCGGATTGCCTCGACAAGCTTGCCGGGCTGTATAAGATTGGCGTCTCATTTGAGAAGAAAGAGGGCTTCACAACCCGCAAGGGCGAGATGGAAACTTACCCGCTTTTCGGGTTCTACACCGAAGCCTATGTTGAGCTTTTGGACAGGGCAATAGCCGGCTGTTACGACGGCTGGGGCAACTGTAATGTTGTCGAATGTAAGAAAGACCTTGTAAATTATAATTTGGCTGGTGGTGCTCAAGGCGGACTGCCTACTTGGCTTGGAGTAAGGAAGGAGCTTGTCCCTGAAATAGCTGCCGATTTTAAGGGCCAAGATTTTGTAAAGCTGTTTGGCAAGTCCTTGTCTCCTGACTGCGGCGATTTCAGCGAGGGCGCTGTCAGGCTGTTCAAGGCTGACACGTGCACCCCTCAGGAGCTCGACCTTCTGAATAGGATGATTGTCAGGGCAAGGCTGCTCGAAACTGCTTATTCTGCCAGTGGGAACACTATAGTTTCAGAAGACAAGTATATAGGACAACTTGACAAACTTGATGCTTGGAAGAAAACTGCTGTTAAATATACGATGAGCTGTGCAGTGCCTTTGAATAGATTTATTACGACAGATCCGAAAGGGGCATATTCTGAGTTTGAAAAACTCGGATGGCAGCGCTTCCCCGAAACAGGAGGGTTTAACGAGTGGGAAAACAAGGTTAATGCAGAGCTCGACAGGGTGTTGAGGGACGAGCTTAATCCTGCAATTGCAAACTTAAGGGCTGAGGTTAGCCCTTCCAAGGCAATCGCGCTGAAATGGGATGTGATTGGCTACGGCAACATAGACCATTACGAGGTTGAGCACTGCTGGAGAAAGTATGCCAGGGACAAGCACTTTGTAAGCGATGCTGGTGATGTTGAGCTGGCTGGTGAGGAATCATTATGCGACCCTGTTAATAAGCGCCCGAATGATGTTAATTTTGCCATAGTCCCTGCCGGAGCTCCTGCAGGGATGCACAGTTTCGTTCTAAAAGCCGTTAAAAAAGGCGGGGGGGAAATTACAGAGGAGCTAAAGGTGGGATTCTTTGTCAATGACTACATTGAGCTTTACAAAGGCGTTTATGGTTATCCTAACTATAAGGACAAAAGCAAAAGGGGGATAATAACGGTTTGCGTTAGAAAGCCAGGCGCAACAAAAGATGACAACTGCGACAATGACCCGAACCCGAAAGACGGCAACCTTGCTGAGTGTGACAAAGCGTGTGATGTGTTTGAGGAAAAGCGCTCGGCGTTTAAACTCAACAAAGTGCCCATTGGCGGTGCGCCGTTCGACCCTAAAGCCGTTATCAGAGATGAAGTTTTTGAGGATTGGAAGAAAGGTAAAACCACTTCTTGCGAATACAAAAAGACGGACGCCGGCCAGAACACTAGAGATTGGGAGCTTGTTGGCTGCTCTCCAGAAGATGTTTCTCAGCTGTACGAAGCCTTGGTGAAAAAAGCTTATCCCTCTGAGCCGTGGGCAGGTTTCTATTCGTGCACACCTAGGAAAACAGATTCCGTCTGGGAAGTGAACTGGCAAAAAACTAATCTCAACAAGTTTGATGTTAATCACGAACCAGTTTGCAAAGACAAAGGCGAGCTGGCGAAGAGTCTAGGCAACAGCAACAGGCTGAACTGGGTATATTTCGCTTCATAAAAAGGAAGGGTGAAAAAGAGATGGGAAAACGACGTATGAAAAAAGCGCAGGGTTTGACCCTTAACACTATAGTTATTGCCGCGCTTGTGCTGGTGGTGTTGCTGATAGCGCTAGCTATCCTTGGCCGAACAAGTGGAAAGACACTGCCTTTCTTTGACAAGCAAACAGGATGCGAGGCAAGGGGGGGGAACTGCGCACCTGAGACTGGACTGAAGGCATGCACAGGCACTAAAATCTATGGCTTAGATTGCACTGACCCAACTCCGGTTTGCTGCATCAAGGAACAAGTGGCGTAACGATTAAACAAGATGGTAAAAGGCGTGGGCAAAAAGAGGTTTTTGAGGTCGAAGAGTGGAAGCGAGTCTGTTGAAACCGGCCTTGTGAGCATCGGCCTTCTTCTGATTGGGGCTGTGCTTGTCGTTATCTTTGTGATGATATCCTCCTCAATCTTCCAGCTTTTCCACAAAAAGGAGGCACAGAGCACGGGTGAGAGCTTCAAGTTTCTTGTGAGTAAAGTGGAGAAGTTGAACGAGCCTGCCCCAGCAGGCCTTTCAAAAGTCGACCATGCTTACTACATCCAGTCAGGCTATTACTTGTTCGGCTTCGATAAGGAGCCGGACGCTATACTGTATAGGGATGGCACTTTGGTAAAGCCGCCCAAGTGCGGTAGCAGTGAGGCGTGCCTTTGCGTGTGCGATACTAAAGACTGCAACAAGGAGAGCAGCAAGGTTATTGATTGCAACATTAACATTGATGGGAAGCGCGTTAATTTTGACAACATAGAGGTTTTTAACGTGACGGGTGATGATAAAAACGAGTTTACTCAGGGCAGTGACATAAAGAGTGGCCAGCCAGCAGGAGGAAAGTTCCTGGCGATTTATGGCAAGTGGGGCGGCGTGTGCCCTGGCTGCGGGATTGGCTTTGGCTGCCACTGCTGGGCTCCTGGGACACTTATGCGTTTGGAGCGCAAAGGCAGCATGATTGAAGTGACATTTCCATAAGATTAGTTGAAAGCACAAATATAAGCGGCTAAGCAGCCATTTCGGTTTATTGCTGTCGTTTCTGGTGTTGCGGAAGATGAAAAAGAGGAAATTAAGAAAGAATATAGGCAAAAAAGGGGCAAGCACGGTTACAATTGTGAGGGCTTTTGGCATTGCCATGGCGGCCTTTATAATTGTGGTTCTTATCCAGTACTGGAGGGATATAAAGAACGACACGTTTCTTGAGAAGAATTACCTTGCAAGGGACATTTCACTTTTGATAACAACAGCGTACGCCAGTCCGGGGGATTTAACATACTGCTATTACGGCGTTGGTAATTACAAAGGAAAGTTTGACTATCTGATAGAGAATTCAAAAGTCACTGTGGTTGATAGCGGGCTGCCTTTCATTGAGGGAGGGGCGATTTACTATTATGCAGACAGCAAAGCAAGCCCTGTTCAGAGGGTTGAAATCTCCGGAAAGGATTCTGAGAACCTTGCTGTTTTGCAGATTGTTAAGAATAACAACGGGGTAAAAGTATTGCACAAGAAGGTGGGTGAGGATGCCAAGCCGTGTGAACCATAAAAAAAGCGGGATATTCGCTTTTGAAGCAGTGATGTGGATAGTGCGCTCCCTGATTTTGGTTTTTATCCTGCTGAGCATAATGTTCGTGACAAGCGCCTTCTTTGTGAGAAACATAGATACAAAACTGGCTGATTCATACACCCTTATGAATGTGATGTATTATTCTGATTCCTTGGCTTTGAAAGACCCCGGGACAGGCAGGGTTTACCCTGGTGTTTTTGACGCATCAAAATCAGGAGTCCTTGATGACAGTTTCAGTTACGGTGAGGGCGATGATGCCTTCATAGCTTCAAAGGCAACAGCCGCCTTGATGCCGAGTCCAAAGGAATATTATTACAGGAAGGTGACTTTTAATGACTGGAACATTCTTTACATTGCCGGGCTGACTGAGGGCAGGGGAGGGATTAAGAAAGTAAGCGCGGCAAAGAAGTTGCTTGTTTACAATAGTGGAAAAAAGACCGGTGCGGACACGAAGCTTGAGGTAGTTACGAAAGATGTTTAATGTGATGCTAAAACGAAAGAAAGGATTGTTTGACATAGAGGACTTCTTCTCGGTGCTCACATACACTCTTATCCTGTTTATGTTCCTGGTGCTTCTTAGCCTGCCAAAGTGCTCAAGCGGAAGAACTGTTCAGGGCCTGTCAAGCGATGCGAACAGCGTCGACAGGCTTAATGGCGAGCAGCTTGTTCTCGAGATGCTGAGAACGCCGCTTCCTGACAACCTGCCTGATGTCATCACCAGTCACAGTCAGAAAGACACTAAGATAACAATGAAGTTTACGCTTTATACTGGATTGGCTGAAGCAGCCCCAGCATCTTTTGAGACTGAGGAAAACTTTAGCATTTACAAAGGGCAGGATTGGGGCGGTGCTGTAACTCTGCTGAATAGCAAAAAAGAGCTCTACAAAGGGGCAACGTATGCTGATTTCATCGATAATCTTCAGTTTATGGAAAGCAATAATGATAAGAGAAAAAACTTGTTTGCTGTGGTTACCAGGGCTGTTTTCGTAAGGCAGCTTTACCCTCCTCACGTGATTGAGCTTCACCCTGAGCTGGAAAAAGTTCTCACTTATCCGGAGGTTTACGCTAAGTATGGCGTTGCTGGGAAGTTTGGCAAGAAAGACGCTGACATATCAAATCCTCTTCCAGAGGAAAAACCCGTTAAGGTTAGCATTGGAGGAACAACAACAGTAGCCGAGCAAAGTGTTGGCGACGCTTTTGCAGTAATTCCGGTTAGCGACGGCTCGCTAAGCCCGAGGACAGCAACTGTGCTGCTGAAGATTGCACAGGTTAGCGGAGATTAACAAGATGGCATCGAAACTAAGGGCAAGGGTGGGTAAGGGCGGCTCGTTTTTTGTGCCACTAGTAGTTTTCGGAGCGATAATTACCTTGATCAGCCTCCTGGGAATATTATACATAAAATCAGAGGCTATCAAGGGCGGTGATAAGACTATCGGGGAGAAGCAGGCAAAGTTGTTTACAGTTTACCAGTTCGGGGAGAAGCACCTGTTCTTCGTTGATGAGTCTGTAAAAAAAGCTTCAGAGGCAGCGCTTCTGGAAGTTGCAAGCAGCGGCCTTGAAAAAGAGAACAGTGACTGCAAGAAATCAGGCGATGACATTCTTTGGGCTAAGCAGGAAATGGGCAGCGACTGCAATCCGGCAGCGGTAACTCCTTGCTATCCTTCAGAGGGTGATAATAATCGGCATTTTAATGAAACATTCAAGAAATATTATGATTCTTACATTGACAGCTATAACGGTCTCAGGGATAAAACTCTTTTCAATGAAATTCCGAAGGAATATGCTTCTCTGAATGTTGAAGGCGGCGGAAGCGGGATTGATTTGGTTGGGAAAGCGAAGGACCACATAACAATTTCCAGCTACGGCTGGGAGCAAAAACCCCCTTTAAGGCAGTTGTTTGAGTACAACATAACTCCTTCCTTTACCGAGCCCATTGAGGTAAACTTCGTGCAGGACAGCGCTAACCTTGTCAACGTAGCCAAGGAGATCTTTGGCAAGCCAAAAGATGAAGTCACAAAGTTAGTTAAGGCGGCTGACGGCCAAAACGGCCTGGACTGGGACGAAAAATTCTCATACAACAAGGCAGAAAGCCCCCCCTGCACCCGCTCTGTTGGCTCGTGCTCGTGCTGCGAAACTGTGGAAACGTGTGAGGAAGGCGAGACTGATAAGGACGGGAAATTTGTGTGCAAAAAGCATGGCACTTCAGATGTTCCTGTTGGCGATGGTGTGCTTAAGGAATCAGTACCTTACGACAGCATTGCTGTTCCAATGAGCGTGAAGGTTAATGACCCGGAATCAGGGTCCGGGCACAGGCAGTTCTTCGTTTATGATGAGGCTGCAAAAAAAGTTGTTCTGAAAGAGCTTGAGTACAGGTTTGCCCTGAGCTGGGTTGAGGCACATCCGGATAAGGCCACAACCTTCTGCTCCTGCGGGGAGGGCCACCCGTGCTGATTTTCTGTTTTTGGATTGACCCACAAGTCGAGCAAAGCTCGACTGTGCCCAGTCGGCGCAGCCGACTTGGGCTTTTCTTAAAAGGGTCATGCAACAACAAACTATTTATATTAACTACTTCGCATTGCTGAAGTTGAAAAATGATTCGCTTGTCCTATGATGAAATAATTGCGAGGATTCAGGAAAAGAGCAACCTTAGCCAGTCTGAGCTTTCTTCCAAGGTTAATGCGAAGATGGCCCAGCTTGCCGGCTTGGTGAGCAAGGAAGGCGCTGCCCATATTGTTGCCAGTGAGCTTGGCATTAAGCTTGTTGACCAGCTTTCAGGAAGGCTCCAGATAAAGAACGTCCTTACTGGAATGCGGGATGTTGAGACTGTTGGCAGGGTTTTCCAGGTTTTTGATGAGCGCCAGTTCAGCAGCAACGGCCGTGACGGGAAAGTGGCCAGCCTTCAGGTGGCTGATGAGACTGGCAGCATCAGGGTTGTCATGTGGAATGAGCAGGCAGACAACGCCAGAGCTGTAAAGGCTGGCGATGTTGTGAAGGTCAAGAGCGCTTATGTCCGCGAAAGGAACGGCTTAAAGGAGCTTCACTTGAATGACCGGAGCGTTCTGATTGTTAACCCTCCTGGCGAAACAGTTGACGTTCAGGTTCCTGCAGCTTATCCTCAGCAACAGCAAAGGGCTGCTGCCGTTAGGAAGAAGCTTTCCGAATTATCCGAGTCGGATGCCATGGCTGAGGTGCTGGGCACTGTTGTGCAGGTTTTTGACATAAAATTCTTCGAGATCTGCCCCGAATGCGGAAAAAGGGCGAGGCAGTCACAGCCTGACAGCAGCTTTGTCTGCAATGACCATGGTGCAACAGCAAAGCCTTCATACTCATACGTGCTAAACACTGTTATTGATGACGGCACTGAAACAATGCGCCTTGTCCTGTTCAGGAGGATGGCTGAGCGCCTTTTGAACAAGAATGAGCAGGAAATGCTGGCTTACCGTGCCCAGCCTGATTCTTTCCAGCAGGTGAAGAACGACCTGCTCGGCACATTTGTGAAGGCAGTCGCCAGGGTTAACAAGAACGAGCTTTTTGACAGGCTTGAGCTTGTTGCACAGGAGATTCACGAGGCAAACCCTGATGAGGAGATAACCAGGCTTAATGACGAGCTTGCAGCAAAAGAAGTAGCGGCTGCCGCATCAACAAAAACCGATAACACTGTCTAAGAATGATATTTCTCACACACCTTTTGGGAGGCATATTCTCAGTTGTTTATTTTGGCGGCTTTCTTGGCATCGATGCAGGCATCATCAGCATGGTTATTGCCGCGTTATTTGCCATTCTTCCTGACATTGACATGGTGAAGTCAAAAGCAGGCAAGCACCTGCAGCCGTTTTCCGTAATCGCTTCGCTTCTGTTCAGGCACCGCGGCTTCCTGCACAGCTTTATTTTTGCAGCTGTTGTTTATTTTTCAGTGCAATACCTGTTTTCTGCGGCAATCGCGGCGGCAGCGGCCATTGGCTATTCCTCGCACCTTTTGCTTGACTCATTAACGAAGGAAGGAATAATGCCCCTTTCGCCGCTGTCAAAAGCGCGAATTAAAGGCTTCGTAAAAACAGGCGGCAGGTTGGAGAAAGTATTGGCTGCTGTTATGGTGCTTTTGCTGCTGGCTAAGATTATTTAATTTTACCATAAAAAATTTAAACTTGACTGTTTGGGAGAAGTGTATGGTGGGTTCTGGTGTAGGTGATGTTTGGGCAAAGATTGAGCAAACTGAGGTAGCAGAGCTTAAGAAATTAATGGACGCCTATAACGCTTTGCACCAGCTGCCTTTGAATGCAGGGGGAGGAGAGAGGCTAATTCTGGGAAGGGGAGACGTGAATCATATTACACAGGCCATCATCCTTGTGACTGCTGCAAATGTACTGACAGAGCGGGTAAAGAGAAGCGCAACAAGCGTTTTTAACACTTTGGAAGCAGCGATGAACCAAATAAACCAAGAGCTGAATGCTGCCAGTGAAAAGTTTGAAGAAAAAGGCCCGCTTAAAATGCTTGAGGGCGTGCAATTAGCAAGAGAAGCGGCCAACAAACTCAGAAGCGTTATTATTGCCATTCACAGTATACTTGCTTTAGAAGGGCAAGTTAGGAAGTAAAAGCTGCTGTTCTATTTGTTTTTGCCAATATTTTGCAACTTTTATTGATTGACCTCCTTTCCCGTTTCTTGATTAGTTTTCCGATTGATCCATTTCACAGTTTTTCCTGGGGCGCTTTTGTGAGTAGCAACGAGCAAAAGGGTCCTGTGGATTTCTTGGTTGAGCTTCTTTGCCGCGCCAAAGAAGGTCACTGGACACTGGACACGTGCCCGGCTAGGGTATTTAAAGGGGAACTTTTCTAATAGTGGATGCGCTTACGGGAGGCGTAGAACTAGGAAGAAGGTGAAATGAGATGAACGGATTGGAAAGTGTGTATGGAAGAGATTATGGAAGCAAGGGCTTAACAGCTGCTGGTGGTGTTGCTGCTGCAACTGCTGGTCCTGGTGAGGCAGGGGCAAATGCTGCAATCCCGAACTTGCCTGACAAGAAGTTCAAGGCTGGCGGACTGACTGCAACTGTCTGGAAGGGGATTTCCCCGAAAGGCACGACTTACTTTAATGTTCAGCTTGGCAGGAGCTACAAGGACAAGGACAACAACTGGAAGAATACCAGTTCGCTGAGGGAGAATGACGTGCCAAAGGCGATGGTTTTGCTGCAGAAGGCGTATGAGTACGTTATACTGCAAACGACAAACGCTGTGCTTAATTAGGCGACAGCGGCTATGCTATATGCAACCGGTATGCAAAAAATTTTAAACAACGAGGTGAATTGTGATGAGAAGGAGACAGGAAACGGTTTTGGTTGGGGAGGAGAGCATTGTTGGGGAGGAAGACATGGTAAAGCCTGCTGAGAAGTCTGTGGATGGCACTGAGAGGGGCTCTGAGCTTGAGCAGCTGCCTGGTGTCGGGGCAGCTACGGCAGAGAAGCTCATGATAGGAGGCTATGACACCATGCTTGGCATTGCAGTTGCCACCCCTGGCGAGCTTGTGGAACTCACTGGCGTTACTGAGCTTGCAGCGAGGAAGATGATTCAGTTTGCCAGAGACAAATTAGAGATGGGCTTTGTTTCTGCAGAGGATGTTCTGGTAAGAAGGCAGGGTATTGAGAAGATAAACTCAGGAAGCACTGCCCTTGACGGCCTCATGGGCGGGGGCTTTGAGACAGGGGCGATTGCGGAGGCTTACGGAGCCTACGGTTCCGGAAAAACCCAGCTCGCGCACACTTTGACGGTAAACTGCATAAGGCAGTACCCTGAATCTTGTGTCATTTACATAGACACAGAGTCAACTTTCAGGCCTGAAAGGATTGTTGACATAGCGAAAGCCCAGGGGCTTGAGCCTGAGAAGGTTCTCAAGCAGATTAAAGTGGCAAGGGCTTTCAACAGCGACCACCAGATGCTGCTCGCAGAAAAAGTTGAGGACCTCATTAAGAAGCAGGGGCTTAAAGTCAAGCTTGTGATTGTTGACTCGCTTACTGCCCACTTCAGGGCTGAGTTCATTGGCAGGGGAACACTGGCTGACAGGCAGCAGAAAATCAACAAGCACATGCACACCCTTATGAGGCTTGCTGAGCTTAATAACCTCTGCGTGTACGTTACAAATCAGGTAATGTCAAAGCCTGACGTGTTCTTCGGCGACCCAACTGAAGCTATTGGCGGCCACGTCGTTGCGCACGCATCCACTTACAGGATTTACCTGAGAAGGGGCAAGAAGGGAACCAGGGTTGCCAAGATGATTGACAGCCCGAGCCTGCCGGAGGGTGAGGCGACCTTTGTGCTTGACACGGCTGGCGTCAGGGATGTGTGATAGATGATGAATTTAGCGAAAGTGGTGATTGCAGAGAAAAGTGGTAGAATTACTCTTGGAACTAAACTTATAAAGCGCTTCGGCAAAAAGTTTAAACTCGTTAAAGACAATGGTTTGATTGTTTTAGTCCCCCTATCGAAAAAGGCATCAAGGCACTGAAATGGTTAAGCGGCCGACCTTTTTGTGAAAAGCTTTAAATAAGCAAGAAACATACTTAGTAGTGCTGAAATGCGGGTTTTTGACAGTTTGATTGGCAGGATGTCTCTTGTTTTTTCTGCAGTTTCCACATCGCCTATAGCGATGGGACCAGTCGTAGCATGTCACGACTTGGTTGGGAGTGAATAGAAAACAAATGTTAGGGAGGTAGAACAATGCGTCAAGGCGGCTTTGGAGGAGGAAGGGATTTTAGTGGGGGAGGCAGGGACTTTGAGCAGAAGGTTGCCCCTGTCAGGGTGGGCGAGGAGGTTGACGTCACCATAGAGGCGGTTGGTGCCAAAGGTGATGGCATTGCCAAGAAGGAGGGCTTTGTCATTTTTGTGCCTAACGCCAGCAAAGGCGACTCTGTCCGCATCAGGATTACCAAGGTTCTTAACAACATGGCATTTGCTGAAGTCGCTGGGCAGGGTGGCTCTGGCGGAGGCTCTTCCCAGCCGAAAAGGGAGGGCCGCAGGGAGGAGGACACTGCCAGCCCAAGCGAAGAAGCTGGAAGCGTGGAGGCTCCCGAGCAGCAGCCTGTTGACACCGAGGACTTCGGCGAGGAACAGTAGTAATCCGAAAAGTTTTTGATTGACCTTTCCCAAATCGACATTAGTCGATTGGGCCCAGTCGCAGGAGGCGACTTGGGTTTCTAAAAAAGTCATATGAGAACATTCATAACCATTGACTTGCCAACTGAAGTAAAAGAAGCCCTCGTTGATGCCCAAAAGCAGCTCTCTTCCGCAACTGCAAAAATGAGCCTTGTGAAGGATTTTCACCTCACTTTAAAGTTCCTTGGAGAGATAACGCCTGCAAAGGCCGAAGTCGTCAAAAGATGCCTTGGCAATGCCCGTTTCAAAAGTTTCTCCGCTGCTGTTGCCGGCATTGGTGTTTTTCCTTCCGAAAATTACATCAGGGTTGTTTGGGTTGGCGTTGAGCCCGAAGATGAAATCATTCGGCTGCAAAAACTTATAGACGACGCACTTGAAAAGGAGTTCCCAAAAGATAAGAAGTTCAAGCCTCATTTGACCTTGGCAAGGGTCAAGTTTGTTTCTGACAAAAGCGCCTTTTTACAGCATCTGCAGCTGGTAAAGGTTAAAAGCATTAAGTTCACGGTTGACAGTTTCAAACTCAAGAAAAGCACGCTCTCAAGGGAAGGGGCTGTTTACGAGGATTTGGCTGTTTACACGGGCAGGTGAAAATGTTGCTGGAGAGGCAACAATCTTCGGCTCCCAGCCGAAGAAAGGTTTTTAAAAAGAGCCTTCATAGTTGTTTGGATGGTTAATTACAGCGCAGCTTTCAGGCTTCCTTTCACTAACTGGCGCAGGTTTGGGGCCCTCTTTTTAATATCGCTTTTTGCCAATTTTGGGGATTGGGCAAACAAGGACACGCTTCAGGCACTGGGAGTTTACTTTGGGCCTGCAGCTGTTTTGTTGGGCCTGGGAATTCTTATGCTAGCTGCGCTGTTTTCCGCGGCTTTATTTTCAGGCTACATGGTCAGGGTGGCTAACGGCGCTGCCCGCGGGAAAAACGAAATGCCTCCTTTTGATGATTTTTCTTCGTTATTTGCCCAGGGGCTGAAATACATCGCCGGAATCGTGCTATATGCCCTGCCCTTTGTGCTCATTGTTGGTATTGTGGCGTTTCTGGGCGCTGCCCGAATGAATGCTGCTTTGTCTGCCATAGTTATAGCTGCTGCCGTTTTTGGCGTTTTCATGCTGGCCTATATATGGCCATTGGCGATGGTGCACTTTGCCTTCGAAAAGAAGTTCTCTGCATTTTTTGATTTTGGGAGGATATTTAAGTATGCATTCAAGGGAGCTTATTTTGTGCCTTGGCTAGTTGCCCTAGCTTACAGCATCGGGATTTCAATACCCTTCATTGTTCTTGGCTTAATAATCGGGTTTAGTCCCTTGCTTAGCCCATATGTGCTGCTTTTGGTGGTTCTTCTTGATGCTTTTCTTGCCACAATCCTAAGCCCTTCTGTCACAAGCATTTACGGCCAAGCTTACCGGGATGTTACTGGCGTTAAAGGAACAGCTGTGCACGCCTTGCCCGCTGCGTTAGCAGTGGCTAAGCCAAAAGCCCATCGCAAGGCAGCTAAAAAGAAGCCGAAAAAGTAATCTTTATAAGCAAGCTGCTGATTCTGTTCTGTTATTGCCCAAACATCCGATTATGGGTGTTGTCTGCAACGGGCAAAAATAGTTGCGGTTCAAGCGATTTTTTCTTGGACTGTTAAATGGTGGTGAATCTAAATGACAGAGACAGAGCAGTTTTTGGTTCCGCAGGAAGTTTACCTTAAAGCGGGCATCCACATAGGAACGAAGTTCCGCACCAAGTACATGGAGCAGTTTATTTACAAGACAAGGCCTGACGGGCTTTCTGTCCTCAATCTCCAGAAGATTGATGAGAGGATAAGGCACGCTGCAAACTTCTTCTCAAAGTACAAGCCTGAGGAAATAATAATTGTTGGCAAGAGGGAGAACAGCTGGAAGGCTATTAAGGCCCTTAACAAGTACACGGGCATTAAGATTTTCGCAGGCCGCTACCTGCCCGGCATCCTGACAAATCCTGTGCTCGACACTTACATTGAGGGCAAAGTTGTTATGGTTACTGACCCGTGGCCTGACCGCAACGTTGTTGATGATGCGGTTAAGGTTGGCATCCCTGTTGTTGCCCTTTGCGACACCAACAACAACGCAAACAATGTTGACCTGGTCATACCGTGCAACAACAAGGGCAAGAAAAGCCTCGGCCTCTTATTCTGGATTCTGGCTCGCGAATTCCTAAAGAGAAGGGGCGAGATTAAGGCTGATGACGAGTTCAAGGCACCGCTTGAAGACTTCACGGAAGAATAAGGCAATTACGGCAGCTATAAAGAACAGGGAAAAAGATTTGCGGTTTTACTCCTCAAAGTCTGAGTCATACCCAAGCATGAAGCCTTCTTCCCCGGCGCTGAGCTCGTCGTCTTCCAGCATGCCTGCGACGCTTTTCTCGTTGTATATGTCCATTTCGTATTCTTCATCCATTCAAGCTCACCGTTTCTGGGGGAAAGATTTTAATATATATGCCTATTCCATATACTATATATGTGCTATACTTAAGCCAAAAATTGATACTTTTAATATTTTAAATTTTATATAAATATTCAGGTGGGGCAGGTTTGATGACTGAATTCAGGAAGCTTATGGCGTTTGGCAATTCGTCCTATGTTGTCTCTGTTCCGAAAGGCTGGGTTGAGAAGAACCGGCTTAAGAAGGGCGATGTTCTGGTTGTTGATGAGAGGCCGAACGAGCTTATCTTTGCCTCAAAGGATTCAAGCGAGCGCAGGCAGATTAAGGAAGCTGTCATAAGCGCTTCTGGCAAGGGCGTGCAGGAGATTAAAACTGAGATTACTTCTTTGTACATCAATAATCTTGATGTAATCATGGTTACGGATGTGGGCTCGGCAGCCAAGGAAATCAAGAATGTATTCCATGGCCTTGTTGGGATGGAGATTGTTGAGGAAACAACAACAAAGATTGTGGCGAAGGACCTGCTTGATATCCAGGAGGTGTCTATGTCCAACATTGTGAGAAGGGTGGATATTATCCTGAGGTCCATGCTTGAGGACTCGAAGACGTTTTCAGGGGCTGAGGCTGAAAGCGTTTACGAGCGTGACAAGGAGGTCAACAGGCTGACGCTGCTTGGCTTCAGGACAGCGAGGGCTGCGGCTGACAATCCGAGGCTGCTGAGGCTGTTTGAAACCACTTACTGGAATATTATGGTTTCCAAGCAGATTCTTTCGCATTTGGAGAGGTTTGGCGACCAGATTAAGCGCCTCTTGAGGTTTTCTAAGGAAAACAGCAGCGATGTCGGCAGGCTCAGGGGCTTTAAGGAGCTTTATGCCCAGATTGCAAGCCATTTCGAGGCCGTGATGAAGATTTATTATAATCGGGACAAGAGCCAGGCTTTTAAGACTGAAACAAAGTCAAAGGAGCTTCTGAAGGAGTGCGACCGCCTGCTTGTCAGCGGAATCCTGAGGAACAACATGGAGCAGGAAGAACAATAAGGGCAGTCGCTTCGCTTCCGCCCTTATCAACCCTCGGGCAAATAGTGGCTAAACTTCCTCAAACCCTTTTTCCGTTATCCTGAACACGATTTCCCTTTGCGGGATGCTTCTGTGCTTTGCCAGGATGGCTGTCCTTGTTCCATTGCCGTTGATTCTCAGTTCAATAAGGCATTTGCTGCTGTACTTCAGGATGTCCCCTCCGACCATTTTCACTTTTGTTTTATCAATGAAGTCAGAGTACACTGGCGTTGTGACAACAACAGGGATTTCCTTTGTTCTGGCTATTGTCAGAAGCACTGACAGCTGCTTGCCTAGTTCCCTGTTGAGACTGGCATTGTCCTCTCCCCGTTCTATCCTGTACAGGGATGATATCGTGTCGCATACTATGAGGCATATCTTCGAGCTCATCTGCTCGGAAAGCGTTTCGATGTACTTTTTCTGCTCTGCAAAGTTCGTGGCTTTCAGGAGCATTATGCGCTCCAGCGCCTTTTTGAGTTCCTTTTCCCCACCAATCAGCTGCCGGAGCCTTTCGGTTGAGAACCCGCCCTCTGTGTCGATGAACACAATTTTTTTGTCTTTGGTTTCTTTCGCTGTTGCCGCACTGACTGCCGCTAGAAGGCAGGTTGTTGTTTTTCCCGAGCCCGCCGGGCCGTAGACCGCTGTTATGACGTCTGTTTCGTAGCCGCCTTCCAGCAGGTTGTCAAGCACTTCTGCCCCAGTAGTAATCCTTCCCATGCCACAAGGCAGTTTCTTTGCATTATTTAAAGGATTTGGAAACCCATTACGAAACGTTTTTAAATTGCCACCAAAGCTATTTGGCTTGTTTTGGATTAGTTGAGGGCCATGATGAATACCGCCTTGGAAGAGATTAAGCAGGCCGAAAATGATGCTGAAAGGCTTGTTGAGGATTCTGGCAAGAGAAAGGAGTCCATAATAGCTGAGGGCAGGGTTAAGGCTGCGCAGTTTCTTAAGGAAAAGGAGGAAGGGCTGGCCAGGGAAAAAGCGGAAGCCTTGGAGCACCAGAAGGAAAAAGCCCTTGCTGCAAGGGAGAAGGTTCTGGCCGAGGGCAGGGACAAGTTAAAATCCTTGAGGAAGTCTGCAGAGAAACAGGCAGATGGTGCTGTTGAACTTGTCATGGATGCGTTCGAGAAGGAGATTGTGAAATTTTGATAGTTACAGTGTGATGCGGATGTTTGCTCCTGAGAGGATGAAAAAAGTAACAGTGATAGGTCCTAAGAATGTCATGGACAGGGCCGTGATGGAGCTTCATAAGCTTAAGGCTGTGCACATTACTGACCATCAGAAAGACGAGTTCGATATCGGCAGCCCTTTTGAAAGGGCTGATAAGCTTTCGGAGCTTCTCGTAACAGTTAGGGCTATTTTGTCAGCACTTGGAATCTCTGGCCGCAAGGAGCTTCTGAACGGCTTCAGGGCAGTTGGCGTAAAAAACCTTGCCGGGTTGCGCCTGGCTGTGAAGAAGCTTAATGACAATGTTAACGTGATAACAGCTTCTTCAAAGAATGCCGAGGACGAGCTGAAGAAACTTTCTGCAAAGGAAGCCCAGATTTCTTATGTAAAGCTGTTGGGGCTTAGCTTGGACTCTTTCTCGGATTACAAGTCACTTGCTTATTTTGTTGGTGTTGTAAAGGACACGTCAAGATTGAGGGAATCTGTTCTTGCCCTGACAAACAAGTTTGAGCTTTTCTCTGCAACGGGGGTTGATAAGGGGCATCCCCTTATTGTTGCGCTGTTTGTTGATGCTTCAAAAAAGGCAGAGGTTGCTGATGCCCTGGCTGGCAGCGGCTTTTCAGAGCTTCCGATTGCTGAAGTGAAAGGATTAACCGGCTCAGTTGCTTCGGCTGCTGAGGCAGTTGCCAGAAGAAAGGAAAAGCTGCAGGCGCAGCTTGGCTCAAATAAGGATTCCCTTGCTAAGTTAGGCGTGAAGTGGCATGATTTCCTGCTGCTTGGCGAGCAGCTTCTTGTTGCTGAGCTTGAGAAAGCGCAGGCGCCTCTGAGGTTTGCGGTGAGCAGGAATGCTTTTGTTGTCCGGGGCTGGGTTCCTGCCAGGGAGGTAAAGATGCTTGAGTCAAGGCTCGGCAGGGCCACTGGTGAGAGGATCTTTGTTGAAGCCGAGCTTCCGCATCATGATGAGAAGGTCCCTGTCAAGCTTGACAACCCGAAGCACGCAAAGCCGTTTGAGTTTTTTATGAACCTTTATGCCCTGCCGAAGTATGATGAGATTGACCCGACATTGTTCATGTTCATTACCTTTCCGTTGTTCTTCGGCTTCATCCTTGGCGACGTTGGTTATGGCTTGGTGAGCTTTTTCCTCCTGCTCTGGCTTAAGGAAAAATTCTCTTCCGCTTCAAAGCTTGTTAATGTCCTGATACCTGCAGTTTTGTCCTCAATTGTTTTCGGCTTCCTTTATGGCGAGATTTTCGGCTTTGAGCAGGCGTTCGGAATGGAATTCCCTCGGGTTATAAGCAGGGCTCACAGTGTCAATGAGATGCTTATAGTGGCTGTTGTGATTGGCTTAATCCACGTAAACCTTGGCTTTGTGCTTGGCTTCGTAAACGAGCTGAAGCATAAGGGTTTGTTTAAGGCATTTTGTGCAAAGCTTAGCTGGATTATTCTGCAGTTAGGGGTTGTGCTTTGGGTTTTTTGGAATGCCAAGGCAGGCATTGCTGTATCTGCCGCGGCAGTTGCGCTTATTTACATTGGGGAGTCCATACGTGGCATGGTTGAGCTTCCTGGCCTGTTAAGTAACGTGGTATCATATACGAGGCTTGCTGCCGTCGGCCTCTCATCAGTGATGCTTGCCGGAGTCATCAACGACATATCTAAGGATATTGCTCAATCAGGCACACTCGGAATTGCAGCTTCAGTGATTATCCTCTTCATCGGCCACACAATAAATCTGGCCCTCGGCTTGCTTGGCAGCTTCCTGCAGAGCCTGAGGCTTCATTATGTTGAGTTTTTTACAAAGTTTTTTGAAGGGGGGGCAGCTCCATTCAAGCCGTTTGGGGCAAAAGATTAAAGAAAGTAATTTGGA